>JBDHDH010000050.1:0-25146 GCA_039591615.1 Gemmatimonadota bacterium
CCATGACGATGCAGCGCTCCACGTTGTCCACGGTCTCGGGCGCACGAGTCACGGCCAGGGCCACGTTGGTAAGCGGCCCCAGCGTGACCAGGATGATCCCCGGCCTGGCGCGAATTGTCTCGATCATGGCGTCAACGGCGTGCCCTTCGGCTGGCTTACGTCGAGGAGGTGGGTAATCCTGATTTCCCATGCCGTCGTCACCATGGAAGAAATGGGCGTAGTTCGGATTGCGCTGCAGCGGTCGTTCGGCGCCGCGGAAAACAGGCGTCGTGCGCCCACAGAGTTCGATCGTGTGGAGCGCGTTGCGCACTCCTTGGTCTACCGAGACGTTCCCGGAGACGACGGTAATGGCGGACACCTCGATATCCTGCCTCCGAAGGGCCATCACCAGCGCAACCGCATCGTCGGAGGCGGTGTCCGTGTCAATGAGAAATGTCCGACCCATGTGTCGTGGCTATGAATACATAGGGTACACGGGCTCGTACATCATCGAGCGCACGTGCTCCGACAGGTCGTCCGGCCGCTTTCCGGTGGCAAGGCCAGAGTCGAATGCTTCCTCCGCAACGGCCATGGCGATGGCGTGCGAGACCTCACGGATGCGTGTGAGTGGCGGGAAGACGGTCCCAGTGCGGAGCGAGCTGTCCTCGGTCATGTGGGCTAGCGTCGTGGCGGCCACGGTGAACAACTCATCCGTGACGTGCCGTGCTCCCGATGCGACGACACCAAGGCCAACTCCAGGGAATATGTAGGCGTTGTTTCCCTGGCCGGGGACGAATGTCGATTCTCCCAGTACCACCGGAGAGAAGGGGCTGCCACTGGCAAAAATCGCTCGGCCCTCGGTCCACGAGTACGCCTCCTCCGCGGTGCACTCGGATCGAGATGTGGGATTGGAGAGTGCGAAGACGATGGGTCGTTGGTGATGGGCCGCCATAGCCTGTAGGACGGGCTCCGTGAAGGTCTTCGGTTGGCCGGACGCCCCTATCAGCGCGGTCGGTCGCAAAGCCTCGATCGTCTCCAGGAGGTCAGCGACGGGAGGATGCTCCTGCGCAAACGCTCTCTTGTGGGGCTTGAGGTCATCGCGAGCCCTCACGACGAGCCCCTTCGAATCGAACAGCCAGCAGCGTCGTCTCGCCTCTTCGGGGCTCAGGCCTTGGCGTGTCATCGCGCTCGTCACGAGATCGGCGATCCCGCAGCCCGCCTCGCCGGCACCGAAGAGCAGAATGTGCTCTTGAGAGAGCGGTCGTCCCGTGATGTGGCCCGCCGAGTAGAGCCCGGCGAGGGTTACAGCCGCGGTTCCCTGTATGTCGTCGTTGAATACGCACGCCCGTTCGCGGTACTTGGCTAACAGCCCGAACGCGTTGTGGGTGGCAAAGTCCTCGAACTGAATGAGGGCGCCGGGGAATACCCGTTTCACGCTCGTGACGAATTCCTCGAGCAGATCGCCGTACGCCTCCCCGCGCAGGCGGCGATGCATGAGGCCGGTGTACAGCTCATCGCCCAGCAAGGTCTCGTTCTCCGTCCCGACGTCCAGCATGATGGGAAGGCACCGGGCGGGATCGATCCCCGCGCACGCCGTGTAGAGGGAGAGTTTTCCGATGGGGATTCCCATCCCGTGGGCTCCGAGATCCCCGAGTCCCAGGATTCGCTCACCGTCGGTCACGACGATCACCGCAACGTCCCGCCGGGGCCAGTTCTTCAGGACGTCAGCCACCCCACCACGATCCTCTCCTGTGACGTAGAGTCCTCGGGAGCGCCGGAAAATGTGTCCGAACTCCTGGCAGGCCTTGCCCACGGTCGGCGTGTAGATGATCGGCATCAGCTCCTGGATGTTGTCGATGACCGTCCGATAGAACAGGGTCTCGTTCCGATCCAGGAGAGCTGCCATGAAGATGTACTTCTCGAGATCCGTCGGCTCGCGCCGGAGGTTGCCCAACACCCGCACTTGCTGCTGGGCCATCGTGAATACACGTGGCGGCAACAGCCCCCGAATACCTAGCGCGTCCCGTTCGGCCTCGGTGAAGGCCGTCCCCTTGTTGAATCGGGGGTCGTGGAGAAGGTGTTCCCCTGAGGGTAGCGAACCTTTCATACGTGGTAGAGTCGCCTTCTGGGGTCGTCGACGCCAGCGAGCCGGCAGTCTATCTTACGCGATGCTGTGGTGGGTGCAAGGACGGCGAAGATGCGTGAAGAAGTAACGTTGGTTGACGAACATGATCGAGCGTTAGGCTCGGCAGAGAAGCTGAATGCGCACCGAAGCGGCCAGCTGCACCGTGCGGTGTCTGTCTTCGTGTTCGACAGCGCTGGCCAGATGCTGCTCCAGCAGCGCGCCCCCACGAAATACCACTCGCCAGGATGCTGGTCCAACACTTGTTGTGGCCACCCGCGGCCGGGGGAGACCGCAGGTGATGCCGCGCACCGCCGATTGCGTGAGGAGATGGGAATTGACTGTCCGTTGGACCTTGCATTCTCGTTCCGGTACCGGGCCGATATGGGGAACGGACTAGTAGAGCACGAGTATGATCACGTGTTCGTAGGCCGGTTCGCAGGCTCGCCTCAGCCCCATCCCGATGAGGTGGGCGCCTGGCGCTGGGCCAGCTTCGACGAGGTAATCCAGGATCTCGCGGCGCGTCCCGACCAATACACGGCGTGGTTCAGGATCTTGTTGGACGAACATCGATCACGACTGGCAACTCCGTCGGGCGGCCCATCGTGCTCCTGACCTGATGCAGTCCATTACCACATTGCGTTGTGCCGGCCCGCCCGTCTCGCTTCAGCGCACCCGGCCTCAGGTGACGCGGATCTCGTCCGCGGTGTGCTCGGTTTCCGCCTGGGCTGTCTGATGTTGCACTGACTCCGGTATGTGGATCTCCAGCTCTCGCTGGCCGAGTTCGGGCTCGGGCCCCGGTGCTCGTTCCAGTGCAAACTCGACGATCTTCGCCAGCGTTTCGGAGAACGTGTAACCGCCGGCTTCCGCCGACTCCATGAACGACACGCCCTCCGTGAGATCGGGATTCGGGTTCACCTCTAACACAAAAGGCTGATTCCGTTTCGCGAGACGGATGTCCAGGCGGGCGTAGTCCCGACAGCCGGTGAGCCGATAGGCTCTGAGGGCCACGTCTTCGACCTTCTTCACCGCCCTCTGTGAGAGCTTCGCAGGGCAGACGGTGTGGACGCGATGGTATATCTCGTCCAGGGGATTCCATTTCGCATCGTAGCTGATGATGGCTGGGTGCTCCGGGGGCAAGTCAGAGAAATCGAACTCGATGATCGGCAAGAGCACGGGCGTGTCGTTCCCGAGTATCGCTACATGAAGCTCCCGTCCCTCGATGAACTCTTCGACGAGTATCGGCGGGTCGAACTCTGCAAACACGGTCTCCAGGCGCTTCCTCAATTCGTCGTAGTTGTGGACCACCGAGCCGGCCTCGACGCCCATGCTCGCGTCGGCGTGGGATGGTTTGACGATGAGGGGATAGCGCAGACCGTGACGCACGGGGATCTTCGGTCTTTCCAGTATCCGGAATCGAGGCGTAGGCACCCCATTAGCCTGCAAGACCTGCTTCGTCAGCCCCTTCTTGTGGCACAGCGAGAGGGCAAACGGCGGAGCACCGGTATACGCTGTCCGGTGCAGGTCGAAGAATCCTGCAACGGCCGGCTCCATCTCGGCATCATCGCGTAGATGCTCGACCAGATTGAAGACAACGTCGGGCGGATTCCGCCGTACGACACCCTGCAGCTTTCTGATATCATCCTTGATGTTGACGACACGCACCTTGAATCCCCGTTGTCGCAACGCTTTGACGATCGCTTTGTATTCCTCGTCGACGGTGGGTACGTGAATGTCGTATTCGGGCTCAAATCCCAGCAGCGTCGGGTCCACGTGTTGGAGCTTCTCGTAGACATCCTCCTCGGCGTGGTTGTAGACCACGGTGACCGAAGTCTGTTTGTGGGTCATCAGGTAACCGTCCCCGGCGCCACTCCGCCGTCCGGCTAATTGGATGTATAGCACGACTTTGTATGTTGCCACGGCGATACTGGGCACGCTCATGGCAATCTACCCACAACCGAACGACTGGGAGTGCGGTCCCTACGCGCTGAAGTATGCCCTGATCGTGTTGGGCATTTCCGGAGATGAGAGGGAGATCGCGCGCATCGCAGGGACCGACGAGCATGGGACCGATGAGGCCGAGCTCGCCAGAGCGGCGAAACGATATGGTTGTGAGTTACAACTAGTGCGACGGCGAGACCCGGAGGAGAGCAGAAGTGAGCTCGAGGGGTGCTTGCGGGAGCGGATCCCGGTGCTGCTCTGCGTCCACGGGTGGGACCACTGGGTCACGGTGGCCGGCGCGGACGGGGGCGAGTTCATCATTCTGGACGGTCGGGACCCCTCCGTACTCAGTGTCATGCCGTGGCAACGGCTCCGCGAGATCCTGCTGTACCGGGAGGGGGCCCCCGGCGGAGGTCATCGGGCAGTGTACGATCTGCATCCCCTCGTGCCCCGTGTGCGCACCCCGATCAGAGCCAGGTTGTCCGTTGCCAGCGTCCGCCACCTGCGGGCGGAGGGAAATCGCGCCCTCGCCCGCACCTGGGACCGCTACTTGGAAGACCTCGTCGCGGTATGTACCGTACCGACGCTGCAGCACGCGTTCTCGGTTGCCCTCAGCGACATGTTGTGGCGGAGTGAAGAGGACGTTCTGCATCGGGCTCACAGGTTGGCAGGGACGATCGAGGTGCCAGCGCTGCGACGGATCCTCGAGAATCTCTGCTTCGTCGCAGCGACCTACGAGCTGCGGGTGCCTGTCGGGCAAGAGCAGCGGGCCCTCGACGCAGTGAGCGAGATCCTGAGCCGGCGAGCGTCGGCAGCGCTCCATGAAGAGCGGGTGCCGGCCACACTGGAATGCCGATTTGGCCCCCCATCCCAACTGAAATCGTCTTAGGGGGTCTCGGTATTCTCTTGTGCCTGCTCGTCAGGCGGTTTTATCTCCTGTTTCATGTCGTCCGCGATGCCTTGCATCGCACTCCCCATCGCCTCACCAAGAGCCTTTCCCATCTGCTCCGCCATGTCGCTCAGGGACGCGCCGATGAACTTCGTCGCGAATTCCTGGGTGGTTCGGCCCAGATCGACCCTCCACTCTCCGGTTTCGCGCACGAGAACCGTCTGGAAGTCAACGTCGATCGTTCCCTGCTCGGCCCTCGTAGTGACTCTCGTCTCAACGGTGGCCTCTTCGCCGTCGATTGTCGTCTCGCCTAGTGTAAAAGCCTCGATCGATGAATCGCCATCCCGTTGGGAAAGCTCGGTCGAGCCCGACTCGACGGCATAACTCTTGGCGAGTTCGATATCACCGGCCTGGGTGGCTTCCCAGAACGCGGCGGCAACTTGCTTCGGGTCACCAGAAGACTGCGAGCAGGCCGTGGCGCCCAACACCAGAAGGCCGAAAACGGCGCAGCGACGTTTCATCATGAATGTGCCTCCCCCACGTTTTGTGGCCGTCGGCTGGGGCGAAAAGGGAGCGTATTATGGTGACAAGACTTGGGGAATTGCGTGACGACTCTCACAATCCGGACGCGGTAGCCACAACGTGATCGCCATCGACGGATCTTTCGGTGAGGGCGGCGGCGCCATCTTGCGGCAGGCCATTGGGCTCGCCGCGTATGCGCGCCGGCCGATCCGGATCACGAATACCAGAGCGCGCCGGCCGAAGCCCGGTTTACAGCCTCAGCACCTCGAAGCGGTCAGGGCAGCGACCGCAGTCGTCGGCGCTCGGGTGACGGGCGCCACCCTGGGCTCTACACAATTGGTGTTTCGACCAGGAGATCTAAGACCTGGAACGTATGCGCTTGATGTGGGCACGGCCGGTGCTACGACGCTGGTGCTGCAATCCATCCTGCTCCCGTGCCTTTGCAGCAGGGGCGAATTCACGTTGGATGTCAGAGGAGGAACCGACGTTCCGTGGAGCCCTCCCGTCGACTACCTGCGAGTCGTGATGCTGCCGGCCCTTCGGGACATCGGACGTGCCAAGGTCACCGTGTTGCGGCGAGGCTATTATCCGAAGGGCGGTGGCCGCATTCGGATCCATCTTGCTGGACGCGAACCCCCAACCGCCATTGGAGCCGTGAATCCCGGATGGCACACCGCGATCCGTGGCGTCAGCCACGCGGCAAACGTCCTCAGTGGACGAATGGTGGCCGAGCGGCAGGCATCGGCTGCCGAGGAGTCGCTCCAGGAGCTCGGACTTCCGGTGGAGATCACGCCGCGCTACCATCCGGCCGACTCGGCTGGCAGCGGAGTCACGCTTTGGACGGTCACCGAAGGGGCTCCGGCGTTGGGAGGGGCGGCCCTCGGGGCCCGGGGCAAGCCTGCTGAGAAAGTGGGGGCGGAGGCAGCCTCCCGTCTGGCGGCGGAAGTGGGGTCTGGTGCGGTGGTGGACCGATACCTGGCCGACCAGCTCATTCCGTTCGTCGCGGTGTTGGGTGGCGCGCTCCGGACTTCCGCCATCACCGAGCACTGCCGGTCCAATATCTATGTGGCCGAACGAATCTTCGGGGCGCGTTTCGCGATCGACGGTCTCCGGATCACCGCCCAGCCTCTCGCGTGACCGGTCTCTGCCCTGACCGATATCACCCACCGCCCACCCTTCAATTGGCTGTGCTTGCAGTGCCAGTAGTATCAATCTGCCGTCGGCGTGATTCACGCCTCGGGACCGGCGCTTTGTGCGTTGGGTCCCTCCGGTTCGGGCTTCTCCACGAGAATGTCGAATTGGGCCACGAGAGCTGCCATCGCCCCGATGGCCACCCACACCGGCACGAGAATCGCACCAATGACTCCAACGGTGAGCGGCATCTGAATGAGGACTTGGCCTCGTTCATTCTTGACGATGATTCGTCGGACGTTTCCCTGGTGAACCAGCTCTTTGATCTTCTCGCAGAGCTGGTCGCCACTCACCCGATGTTCCTCGGTCTGCGCGTTTTCCTCAGGCATGCTGCCTCCACTGAGACGCCGGGCCAGATACCGCTCTGTCCCAACATCGTGACCCGACCGTGAACGTTTCGGGAACGGGCGATGAAGGGGCACTTGCCCGTGCATCGGCCTGCCAGCACTCTTAATCCGTGACCCCCACGCTCGATGATTCGGAACTGCTCCGCCGGCTTGTCGCATTCGATTCCACGAGCCGAAACAGCAACCTCCCTATTGCCGATTTCATCTGTGACTACCTGGATCGGCCGTGGATTCGGGTTCGGCGGCACCCATCTCCCGACGGAGACAGGACCAACCTGTTCATCGCGGCCGGTCCGGAGGAGGCGAGCGGTTCTGGGCTGGGGCTCTCCGGCCACATGGACGTCGTACCCGCCGACGAACAGGGGTGGCGAACCGACCCCTTCACATTGACGCAAGTGGGTAACACGTATACAGGTCGCGGAACCGCCGACATGAAGGGCTTCCTCGCGGTCGCGATCAATCAACTGGCCAGCCTCGATGGAAAGCGGCTCCATCGGCCCCTGGCACTCGTGCTCACCTACGACGAAGAACTGGGGACTCTGGGCGCCAAGCACTTCGTCGAGACGTGGCCGGAGCGGGAGGTACTCCCTCGGGCGCTGGTCATCGGAGAGCCGAGCTCTCTGAGGGTCGTCAGAATGCACAAGGGCTATCTCAAGATGCGCGTCGAATTCGAGGGAACGGCGGCTCACAGTGGGTACCCTCATCTAGGAAGGAACGCTATAGAGCCCGCCGCTCGTGGCATCGTGGCCCTATCCGGGCTTCGAAGGACGTTGGAGGAGGAGCGCCCGGCGCACAGCGAGCACTTCCCCGAAGTGCCGTTTGCGGCGCTGAACGTGGGCCTGATATCGGGCGGTGTGGCGATCAACGTGATTCCCGACTACTGCCGGATAGAACTGGGGATACGATTGCTTCCGGAGATGTCCAGCGCCGAAATGATCAAACGTGTTCGGCAGGCCCTCGAAAGAGCTCTGGAAGGGATGCAATTCTCGCTGACGATCTTGGGGGACAGTCCTCCGATGATATCTAGCGAGGACACCCCGATTCACCGCTTGCTCTGCGGGGAAACCGGACAGGACGGATCCTACAGCGTGTCGTTCGCTACGGACGGCGGTTGGCTTCAGCGACTTGGCCTCGACTGTGTGATCTTTGGCCCGGGCTCGATCGCTGTCGCCCACAAGCCAAATGAGAGCATTCCTATCGCCGAAATGCAGCGGTCAGCGGAGATTCTCCAGAGGGTGATCCATCGATGGTGCATGGCGGGAGGGGTGGTGTGACCGTGCATCAGGTCGTTGAGGCCGACCTGACGTGGCTCGGGGTACGATTCGAGCGAGGCGTTCAGATCGCGATCGGCGACGACGGCCGGATCCAGGCTGTCGGCCGGCTGGGACGTCCTACCACGCGCCATCTCTCCGGCCGTGCCCTGATTCCTGGGCTCGTCAGCGCCCACTCACACGCGTTTCAGCGCGGCCTCCGGGGTCACGGGGAACGGTTCCCGACGGGCGCCGGGAGCTTCTGGACATGGCGAGAGGCCATGTATGCGCTCGTGGAGCGGCTCGATGGCAGGCCGTTGCACCGGCTATACCTGCAAACCTTCGAGGAGATGAGGGATGCCGGTGTTACGACGGTGGGGGAGTTTCATTACCTCCACCATTCCCGGAGTGAGCCGGATTTCGCCATGGATCAGTTGGTGCTGGAGGCGGCGGCGCGAGCCGGGATCCGCATCGTGCTCCTCAGCGCATACTACGCCACCGGGGGAATCGGGACGCCGCTCACGGGAGCACAGTGCCGGTTCGCGACCCCCTCGCCAGAAGTGTACTGGACCCAGATGGACCGTTTGGCACGTGTCCTGGACAGTGCCACCCAGAGCCTGGGGGCTGGCGTCCACAGCGTGCGAGCGGCGAATCTCGACGACACGGCCGCGATCCACGAAGAGGCCACCCACCGACAGCTGGTCTTCCACATGCACGTCGAGGAGCAGCGACGTGAGATCGAAGAGTGTGTCGCCGCGTACGGCAAGCGGCCCATGCCACTGCTCGATGAGAAGCTCTCCATCGATGGCGGGTTCACGGCGGTGCATTGCACTCACACGGACCCCGAAGACATGGCGCGCTTCCTCGCGGTAGGCGGACGCGTCTGCGTTTGCCCGCTCACCGAGGCGAACCTGGGTGATGGCATCCCGAATCTCGGGCGTCCGCGGGGACTTGGCCAGCGCCTGAGCCTGGGCACGGATTCCAATGCACGGATCAGCTTGCTCGAGGAGATGCGTTGGCTGGAGTACGGGCAGCGGCTGAAGAGCGAGAGTCGCGGCGTCCTCACTGCCGACGGGTATTCGGCTCGAGCGGTGCTTGATGCGGCTACGATCGGTGGGGCCCAGTCCCTCGGGGTGGAGGCTGGTCGGATCTCGGAGGGGCATTGGGCCGACTTGGCCGTAATCGACACGAGCCACCCTTCGCTGACCGGGGTGGAGCCGGATTCCCTCTTGGAGGCACTGGTATTCGGGGCGGGCAACGAGGTGATCCGTGAAACGTGTGTCGCTGGGCGTTGGCGCGATCGAGCGGAGTTTGGCGCTGCGGGCGGCTAGCCCGAGTCCTCGCCGTCACGTCCGCGCTGACTCGCGCTCGCCCTTTCTCCGTCGCTTCATGGCCTGCCGCGACTCTCTCCAGTCGCGATGCCGCCGGCGATCAGATGAGCGGTACGAAGCGGTTCGGGAATCCGACTACATGTAGCGAATTCGTGAATCACTCGCTCCGCCTCTGCCAGCGTCAAACCGGCACGCTGCACGAAGACGCCGGCAATCGGCTCCACTGGACCGAGACGTTCGATGATCCCCCACTTTCGGGCTCCGCCACGCACGCGATGGATGAGAGCATCTCGAACCCTATCCATGCGCGGCCGGCGCCGGGTCACGACCAGGACGGGCATTCGAAGTGATCGGTTTAGCTCTTGGAGATCGATGACGTTGAAGCCGGCGAGGGCGATTCCTTGGAGCATGACGAGCTGTAGGTGCGCCGCGAACTTCGAATCGGCGATGAGCCGCGCCAGATTGTGTGTCGCGTTCGCCCCATCACGTCGAACGCGTCCACAGAGCACCCCTTCGAGCCGTAGATTAGTGAACACCGCCCCCACCACGGAAACATCGCCGCGGTGGCCGCGCTCGAAGGGGCAGTCATCGAAGCCGACCACATGGGAAATGCGGGGGCGCTTCAATGCAGCGGGACCTTCCCCCGAATGACGTCTTGCCACGCGGAGTCGTCGGGGTGGCCGGTTCCCTTTCGCTCGACGATTTCGACTTCCAGCTGAGCGACAGTAGGAGACCGGAGCCTGCCGATGGTCACGTCCACGGGCTCTGTCCCCGGCCAGCCTGCCCATCCCGAGCCGGTCCCGGAGTTTCGAGAGTCACCTTGCGGTAAATGCCGAGGTCGGCTGCCCAATCGTCCAGTCCGTGGCGGTCGGGAAGCTCCTCTTCGAGTCCGATGATCAGTGCCCCACCCAATCGCAGCGTTGCGACGATGCGCTCCAAGGTGCGGTGTTGCAGTGCGTCATCGAAGTAGGTGAAGACGACATTGCGACACAATATGAGGTCGAAGGGGCCCGTGGGGACTGCGACGCGGATATCCTGAAGACGCAGCTCGGTAGTCTCTCGGAACTCCGGGCGCACGACGAAATCCTGGTTGTCTCGCACGAAGGCTCGATCTCGGAGGTGGCACGGTATTTCACATACGCTGCTGGGCCGATACCGCGCCATGCGGGCTCGTTCCAGCAGGTGTGGGTCCGCATCCGTCGCGGTTATCGCTATTCCCAGTCCGGGAAACCGATGGCCCAGTTGTGACTCCCACAGGACGGAGAGGCTATACGGTTCTTCACCGGAGGCGCAGCCGGCGCTCCAGCACAAAAGTCGCCCGGCTTGGCGCTGAACCGTCGAATGTGCCAGCGTAGGCAATACCTGCAGTGCCAGGGCGTCGAAAACGACTCGGTCCCGAAAGAAACGGGAAATGGGAATCGTGCAACAGCGGTCGAGCACCACCCATTCTTCGGGGTGCTCGGTGAGGTAGGCTCTGTACGCCGACGGATGTCCCAGTCCGAGCTCCTGAAGGCGGTGTGAGAGCCGTCGGCAGACCTGGCGCCGCACCTTGCGAAACCCACCCCAACGAAGCCCGAGCTGCGGAAGTGCCCATTTCAAGAACTCGACGCACGCTGAGCGAGCCATCATGCACGCATGAGCCGACCGATCAAGAGGGTGCGACCAGTGGAGAGCTGGAGGGGGGATAAGAGATGAGGAGCGCCGGGCGAGCGGAGACGAGCATCCGCTCTCGAGAGGCTTGCCGGCCCCTTCCGGCCAAGCCCCGTAAGTGCCCCGTGGGCACGCCTGCTAACCGCCCGACACTCCTCACAGAACAATTTGGTGGCACAACCTTAATCTCGTGATGAACTGAACATGAATCCTGCAGGGGAGGTGCTCGGCGCCCCGTCCGACCGGGTCGGGCTCGCCACGAACTCGCCACGTGAAGACAACCGCCTCAACGAGCACTTCCAAGACGCTCGCACCGGTGCGGCGCTCTTGGTCAGCCGCCGTGTTTCCGGGGGTTGAGCTCACCTCGTCGACGCGTCAGAGAGAGATCTGGTCCCCCTCTTGCCGTCTCGGCAATGTGCTCCGCTAACCGATTCAGCAGTTCGTCAATCTCACGCTTTCGCTTCGAGAATGCCCTTTGAAAGATCGTCCGCGCGAGTAGGTACGACCCGCCGATCGCCACGCTTACTCCGATCACGGCGAGGAGCGGTGCCTGCAATGCACCGGCCAGGATGCCGATGGCCGCGCCGCCGCCACCCCCGCCTCCGCCCCCCACAATCCCGCCAAAGAGACCACCCGCCAGTTGCCCGAGGCGTTCGTCCACGAGGATGCGTGTCTGCCCGTCTCTTGGGCTCACCGTGATATGAATGTCGCGTGCGGAGGGGCCTTGTCCGAACCGAGCGGTGCTCCAAGTGAGGGATCGACCGAGCGTGCTCACGTTCCCCACGTCGCGGAGGGTCGCGCGGATCTCCTCGACCAGCGCCGGGAACTCCGTGTCCGGTACTTCACCAGCCACGAAGCGCTCGACGCGCAACGTCGTCGGAGCCCCGCTCAGCCAACTCCACTGGGACGGAGATTGCCTGCGGTCGATCTCGCCGGCGGCCTGGCGGACACGTTCCGGTGAGATCCCAACTTGCGCCGCGATTTGTTGCACAGCGCCCATGGAGAGCGCTCCCGCCTCCGTCGGGCGCTCTACTTGCATCTCCGCGGCGTGCTTGACGATGGAGCGGACTTCGCTGTCGCTATACATCCGCTTGGTGCCGGCGGCATCATGCAGCGCGTTCAGGAACTGCTCGGCACCTCCGATCCTTTCTATCGGCCGGAGTGCCATGGCCCGAACCAAGGTCTGTTCGATCGATCCGGACAAGGCATCGAGACGTTCCCGATGCCGCGGCGGTGCGTCGAGGAAACGCCCTAGCCTTACTGCCTCTTCGGGAGGCCACATACCAGGGGTCTCTCCCACCAGCATTTCGTAGCATACGCAAGCCAGGCTGTAAACATCCGTCCGCTCGTCCAAGTTGCGGAGTCCAGCCGCCTGCTCGGGGCTCATGTAACCGGGGGTTCCGAGGGGGAAACCCGTCCGCGTGAGGTTGAGGCCGCCAGCGGTACTGATGGCCCGGGCGATTCCGAAGTCCGCAACCATGGCGTGTCCTTCGGAAAAGAGGATGTTCTCGGGCTTGAGATCCCGATGCAGCACCCCCTGACGATGGGCATAGCTGACGGCGTCTCCCACTCGCGTCGTGATTGCGATAGCTCTGGCAGGTGTGAGCCGGCCTTCACGGTTCAGTAGCGACCGAAGGGAGCCGCCGTCGATGAGGGGCATGACGTAGTAGAGGAAGCCGCCAACCTCGCCTGAATCGTAGAGCGGGATGATGTGAGGATGGTTCAGTTGGGCTGCAATCTCGATCTCCTTGAGGAACCGCTCGGTCCCGATGGACGCGGCGAGATCGGGCCGAAGTACCTTGACCCCGACGAGTCGATTGTGCTTCTCATCGCGGGCGCTGTAGACCGTGGCCATTCCACCGCGACCAACGACGCGGTCGAGGTCGTACCTTCCGGACAGGGCAGCACGTAGGGCCTCGGAGATGTCGCTCATTTGCATCAAGGATACGCGAGATTCGCTGGGTTGTAACGGACGACCAAATCCTATGGCAGCCGCATCTGTTGCACCAGGTCGTCGAACCGTTCGTCCAGTCTGATGGGATCGAGGAGCGGTTCCACGTTCAGGTAGGCCAACCATCCGCGACGTTCCTGAAAGGCGCGCTCGAGGGCCTCGAAGACTTGATCGTGCTGCTCCAGTCCCAGGTGAACTGTCGCGAGGGCGACCGGTGAGACGTACTGCCCCGCGCGCTCCATGCTGGTCAACTCCGCCACCACGCTTTTCGCCGCCGCGCGGTCTCCCATGCGGGCGGCCAGGTGACCAAGAGTCGCGAGCGAGTACGCCTGCGACTTCTTGGCCAGTCGAACGGCTTCGCGAAGGGTCTCCTCCGCGGTCTCGTATCTGCCAGCCTGTATGTACGCCAGGCCGAGAACGCGATGCGTTTCCTCTGACTCGGGATCGATGCCCAGCGCGAGGCGAAGGTGCTTGATGGCCGACTCGGGCCGCCGAACGTAGTAGTGCAGCCATCCCAATCCCCGGCGTGCCGATATGGCCGCAGGGTCGAGCTCCACGGCAAGGCGACCCTCCCTCAGGGCATCTTCGAGACGTCCTGTGGCCAACTGCAACCACGCGTACCACTGATGCGCCGTGGCGTAACGTGGATCGAGCTCGATGGCTCGCCTGAATTCCCTGTCGGCGTTCGCCCAATCCCAGTCGTAGATGAAGCTGACCCAGGCAAGCGACGTGTGAGCTTCGGCGAGCTTCTCGTCGAGAGCCAGAGCTTTTTGCGCCTCCGCCTTCGCCCGCTCCATGCCTTCAGCGACGGGAAGCCCACGGTAGTCCACCTGAATCGCGTGCGCATCAGATAGCCCGGTATAGGCGAGGGCATACTCCGGATCCTCGGCAACGGCTTGTTCGAAATAGTCGATGGCCCGCGCAATATCATCCGATGTGCGGAGATTCCAGTGGTACCGACCGCGGAGATAGAGATTGTAGGCACGGACATTCTCGGTGTAATGGCGCGGCGCCACCCGGCCAAGATCTCTCAGGAGGTGGTCGCGAAGTGTGCGCACAATGGTCTGGGCGATCTCGTCCTGGATGGCGAATATGTCCTGGAGCTCTCGGTCGTATCGCTCCGACCAAAGATGCCGACCGTCGCCCACGTCGGTGAGACGGGCGGTCACCCGGAGGCGATCTCCGGCGCGGCGCACGGTGCCCTCGAGGACGGCCGAGACACCAAGCTGGGCTCCGATGACTCGGACATCTTGGCGCTTTCCCTTGAATGCGAACACCGATGTTCGGGAGGTGACGTGTAACCCCTCCACTTGCGTCAGTGCGTCGATGAGCTCGTCGGTGATGCCGTCACTGAGGTACGCATTCTCCGGATCTGGGCTCACGTTCTCGAACGGCAGAACGGCGACCTTGCGCGTGGACGCGAGCGTCTGTCTGGGTGTTCCGGTGGGCTCACTGGACCTGGCGAGAGCGTCGGCGAAGTCGCGCACGCTCCGGAACCGGTCATCTGGCTCCTTCGCGAGCGCCCGGGCGAGTGCCTGCTCGATGACGAGGGGCGCGTCCGGACGTTTGGCTCGTACGGAAGGTGCCGGCTCGATGGCGTGGAGCGCCATAGTGGCTCGGGCGTTGCGCCCGGTGAACGGGGGCTCACCGGCGAGCATTTCATACGTGACACACGCGAGGCTGTAGACATCGCTCCGGGTATCGAGCTCCCGGTCTGCCGTAACCTGTTCGGGGCTCATGTATGCCGGTGTGCCGACTGCCAGGCCCGGTTCGGTGAGGCGATCGGATCCGGCGGCGCTGACCGCGGTTGCCACGCCGAAATCGGTCAGGAGGGGCTGTCCTTCGTTGAGGAGGATATTCTCCGGTTTGATATCCCGGTGGAGAACGCCCTGCCGGTGTGCGTAATCCAGGGCAGCAGCGACCGTCTGGGTGATTCGCACGGTCTCATCCAACGAGAGCTGCTTTGCCTCGTCGAGGCGAGCCCGCAGAGACTCGCAGCCGACGAAGGGCATGACATAGTAGAGAAAGCCGTCGCATTCTCCGGAATCATGGACGGGGAGGATCTGAGGATGTGTGAGACGAGCCGCGATCCGGATCTCGCGGAAGAACCGCTCGGAAGCGCCCGCCGCGACGAGTGCGGCGCGGAGGACCTTGATGGCGACCTGTCGGCCGTGCTTCAGGTCCTCCGCCAAGTACACGGTCGCCATCGCTCCGCCCCCTATCTCCTCGCGTAGGGAGTAGCGGTCGCGGAGACACGCCTTGAGGCGGTCGAACTCGCCCTCCATGACCACCAAAGATGGGGGAGTGGGTAGAGCGACGGCAGGGGGTTGTTACGTGAGCACTTCCTCCAACGATCGCCGGGGAGTCGGGTGGACCTCCTCTCCGTAGCCCATCCGTAAGAGGAGTTGCGGGAACCCGTCCGTGCCTAGCAAGTCGGTCAACTTGCGCCGCAGCTGGGGGACCTCGACCGGCTGATTCAGAAAGGAAGCCCAAACGCCGTTGGCGCGGGCGAGGAGAAGGATGGCAGCCAGGCCCTGGCCGGCAGCGAGCCAGTCAGGCGGCTCGTCATCGCGGGTGCCAAGGACGGCGAGGATCGGGGATCCGTCGACGAGACGGCGGTCCTTGGAGGCCTGGCCGCGGCCGAGGTTGAAATGCCGGAGCACGAGCGGCCCGACCCTCGCCGTGAGATCGCCCATCCCCAGCCCGTAGCCCGGAATACCGTCCCCGGCCTTGGTATCGTGCGGTCGCATCCATGAAGCCAATTCGCGGCGGAACGCCGGATTCGCGTACTGGACCCGGTTGCCTGCCGTCACGAGGTTCATCACCGCATCGCGCCCGAACTCGCCACGGACGAGGTTGAGCCAGGCTCCTTCAGCGGAGGCAAGATCGCTCAAATCCTCGATCAGCGCGATCGGAACGTCGAGCGCCTTGAAGGGCTTACGATTAGTCCTCCGCGTGGGAATGGCCCGGAACATCTCCTTCTCCCACGGGGTGGGTGCCGCCTCGGGCCCGATGCGAACCAGGGCCAGGAAATCGCTTCGTTCCCCAGCGGGGAATACCTGGACGATGGGCCGGTAGCCGAAGTGCTTGAGCGCCAGCCGCAGGTAATACAAGGCCGCTCCGCAACTGATGACGAGCTCACGCTGCTCGGGGTCGACCACCCGGAGGCCGCGACTGCGGTCGGCGTACAGTTCGAGCGCGTCCTCCCGAGTCTCGAATCGCCATGGCTGTGTGTTGTGGCTCGACGGCGCCAGCACCGCATACCGGACCAGGAAGCCGAGCCTTTCGGCGACGTCGCCCGCTCGTGGAAAGCAGGCCTCGTCTGGGTACCAAAGAGAGACACTGGGATCCTTCTTCATCGTTCGGTCTCCCAATCGGGGCTTCCTATGACCATCCGAAACGGAGAGTGAACAGATCGTGAAGTTTGTCGTAGGGCGTGGCATGAGAGTGGCCGCAGGGGATCGTTCACTTGGTATCGGGTAGCACGGTGCCCCTTACGGAATCCTATGGACCCTCG
Source organism: Gemmatimonadota bacterium (assembly GCA_039591615.1). Taxonomy (GTDB): domain Bacteria; phylum Gemmatimonadota; class Gemmatimonadetes; order Gemmatimonadales; family GWC2-71-9; genus JBDHDH01. Next base: position 16,691 of record JBDHDH010000050.1, read on the forward strand.
GTGCCGGGGGCCTACTTCTCTACCGCGGAACCCTCGCCATAGAACTTGCTGGTACTTCGCGTATTGAAGGTGATGGCCTTGATGGGCTCATGCTTGGGTCCACGTCGTGACCCACCACGATTGCGAAGCCGATTGCCTCCCCTCGTCGAACTCGTCTTCGCCGGAAGTCTCGGCCAGGTGGTAGGTGTGACGTTTCCAGTCAGTCAAACCGGCTGAAATCCTGGTTTGGCGCTCTCACACCACGGTCTTTGTCGCTGGGCATGATCGACTCTCCTCGCTCGAAGTGACGCCGTGGTTCCTCCCAGACGGCGCCAGGCGCAGGCGCGGAGCCCGAGCGTGCGTTCGTGGTTCATCACTGTTGTTCACTATCCCTCAGCCACCGGTAGATGGCTCGCACGTTGAGGGGGAACCAGTCGTCATATCCGCGCCAGTCGCGGTATGCGGTAAGGCGGACCTGGGCCGCTGCCTCCTCCTCGCTCAAGCCTCGTTCAATCGCAGCTTCAACAGCTTGCCGGAGATCATCGTAGTAGCGGAGTTGGCGTTCGATGGTAGCCCGGTCCCCAGGTGGACCATGCCCGAACGCGATCGTGTCGAAATCCAGGTCCAACAGTCCGGGGAGCGTTGCAAAGAACTCGGGAAAGTGGTAATCCGGCAGCGCTCGATACCCGACGCCGTCGTTGGTCACAAAATCCACCGCGAAAGCCAGTCGGTCTTCTGGCAAAAAGGCTACCACCATGTTGTCGCTATGACTCTTGCCCAGATAGTGAAGCTCGAGCGGCCGGCCGCCAAAGTGGAGCGTCACTTGCTGCTCGAACGTTATGTCGGGTGGGGGAAGGGTGGGATCGCCCCGTTCCACGAGCTTCGTCCTGGCGCGTCGGTGAGCGATGATCGGTGCATCGCTGCGCAGGGCTTGCCGGAGTATCGTCGCTCCCGTTGCGTGATCGGCATGGTCGTGACTGTACACGATCGCTAGCAGTGGGAGGCCTGGTGCCTCCCGCTGAATCGCTTCTGCAAAGTGAGTGGCTGCTGTGTTCGAAATGGGATCAATGGCGACAACGCCATCGCCGGTGACCACGAAGAGTCCGTGATGGGCGCGGAATCGGAACTGATACACGCCGTCCGCGAGCCTCGTCGTCTCGTGTTCCGGCATCTGGGCAGCGAGCGCGTCGCTCCAAAGGGCTGCGACCCAGAGGCCCAAAAGCAATTTCGTCATTCTAGCAGCCTCCGATACCTAGTTGTCATCTAGCGTCTCGACGGCAGTGCGTTCGGCCGCACCTCCACTCTCGGTTTCTCGGAACGGTTCGATCGCCTGGTACGGGACGTGGGGCATGTCGTGGGGCCGTCCATGGACAAGTGGTAGCGGCCCTGCACGCTCGCCCCACCATCTCTGAGCTCGATGGCGATTGTGACTGAGTCCAGCTGTATGGACGACAAGGTCAATACAGCGAAGAATCCGACCATCGTTCTAGGCGGTCTTCGTGGCCACCACGCCCTCGGCTGTTTCGGCAATCATCTGGGCCACGACCACCTTGAGGTCTCCGGTTCGCCTGAACGTCGCCAACTGCCGGTCGGCACTGGAGCCTTCCTCCAGGATCCGGTAAGCATGCTCCACTTCGTTGCGGCTGCCGAGCTCGTCGATCACGTCATCGACAAACCACTCGAGAATCTCACGAATGAGGTCGGCGGCCGGCAGCTCTTCCCGCTCACCGAAGTCGATGAGCTTTCCGTCCAGTCCATATCGCACCGCTCGCCACTTGTTCTCCTCGATGAACGCAGCCGGATACACTCGAAAGGTCATGTTATCGGAGCGGAGCTTCCACAGCTTGGCTACGATTGCCTGGAGCATCGCCGCGAGGCAGACTGCTTCGTCCACGCGCGTGCAGACATCGAGGAACCGAAACTCCAAGGTGTCATAATGATGATGGGGCCGCACATCCCAATAGATCTTGGAGCCGTCGGGGATGCAGTTGGTGTGTGCCAGCACGTCCAGAAGCTCGCGGTACTCACTCCAGGAGCGCATCGTGGGAGGGATACCGGTCCGCGGAAAGTAACGCCACAGGATGCTGCGGTACGACTTGAGACCGGTGTCGCGTCCCATCCAGAAAGGCGAGCTGGCGCCGAGGCAGAGGAGATGAGGCATCAGGTAGCGGGCCGTGTTCATGGCGTCGACGAGGAACTCCCGGTCCTCGATACCGATGTGCACGTGCATGCCAAAGATCAGCAGCTGCTGGGCGAGATCGCCCATGTCCTTCTTGATTCCCAAGTAGCGGTCTAGGGGGGTGATTTCCTGGTCGAGCCACGAGGAAAACGGATGTGTACCGGCCGCCACGATCTTGAGGTCATTCTTCGCCGCCAGCTCCATCACCATACGGCGAAGCCGGACGAGTTCGTCGCGGGCCTCCGCCGCCGTCTCACAGACGGTGCTCCCGATCTCCACCGTGGATTGGTGGAGCTCCGGTTTGATTTCCCGCAACGTGAGATGGTCTTCAGACAGGATCTCGATGATATACGACTTCAGCTCCCCGGTCCGAGGGTCGACTATCTGATACTCTTCCTCGATGCCGATGGTCAGCGATGGCGGTTTCATAATCACGGTGTTTGGCAGGTGAAGGGCAGATCATAGGCAAATCATATACACCGGTTTCCTGATCGATGTCAAAGCTCGGGACTGTTCTGGGCTCACGAGCCCCAGCACGGCCGTGAGGACCCACCAGCCTACCGGTCAGCTTCCCTCCTTTGGGCCACTGTACCACTGGCCTCACCGGGGTCCGCCCAGGCACGCCGGTCGCAGACGGCCGCCGCACTAGACTTGCGACGACTCGACCTCAACGATCCTACGCCACAGCGATGGTGGACGTGCAGTGGCCGCAGCGGGTCGCCTTGATCGGGATGCTCATCAGGCACTGCGGACAGTCTTTCGTGGTGGGCGCCGGTGCGGGCGCTTCTTCTTTGCGCAGCATAGTGACCATGGCGCGAACCACGAAGAACATGGCGAGGGCCACGATGAGAAAGGCCACGATGTTGTCGACGAATACACCCCAGCTCATCACGACGGCGCCAGCTTCCTGGGCCTCGGCGAGGGTCACGTAGGGCCCAGCCGGATCCCCGGCCTTGAGAGTCAGGAATAGATTGGAAAAGTCGACGTTACCCATGAGCAACCCGATCGGGGGCATGAGAACGTCGGAAACGAGGGATTTGACCACGGTTCCGAACGCGGCACCGATAATGATGCCGACGGCCATGTCGACCACGTTTCCGCGGAGTGCGAATTCCTTGAAGTCCTTGAGCATCGGAAGACTCCTGGCGAATGAGGGGTTCGTAAAGGCGTGGGAGAGGAGGCGGCGGAGGTGACGGCGTCTGGTTGGCGGTTACCAACGACGACGCGAGCCAACTCCCTGACGCCAGGGCGCCAACCGTGGCTGCCTTCGGCTCCAGCGACCGCCAGCGTATACTGCGCGTTGGCCACATTCACCTCGACTGGTGTCATCCACTCCGACCTTCCCAGTGGAGTAGCGCGATGAAAGTATTCGTCCGGCGGTTGTTGGCAATGGTGACGGCGCTCGTGATTGGGGCGGTGGCGACTGCCCAAGCGCAGCAAACGCTCGTTCTGCAAAACGGTGATCGACTCACCGGCCTGCTCACGAGCATCGAGGGGGACGCGTGGGTGTTCTCTCACGCTGGAGGCGAGGTCAAGATCCCGGCGGCGAGCATCGCTGGATTCACCGCGCCCGATCCCATTGGCATTCGTCTGGGGGACGGGACGATCTTTGCGGCCACCATCAGCCCGGCCGGCAACGCGCTGCAACTGGCCGTGAGCGACGGTACCACACGAACGGTGACGTCGGCCGACCTGGCGGCCGTCGGGGATCCGACCGATCTGCCGTCGTTGGAGCCGATCATTATCGGGTACTTCAGCCCCTTCGACAGGTTTTGGGGTGCGACGGTCGGCTTTGGCTTCTCGGACAAGAGTGGCAACAGCCGGTCTCGCGGGATCTCGCTCGCGCTCGAGGCTGGGCGGCAAAGCCCCAAGGATCGGCTGACCTTCAAAGCGGGGTTGACCCGGGAGGAAGCTCGCTTGCAGGGCAGTGAATTCGAGACGACCGTGGAGAAGTACTTCGGATCGTTACGCCTCGACGTGTTCTTTGGGCCGAGCGTCTTTGTGTTCGGCGTCACCGCCCAGGAACGGGATCAGTTTCAAGATGTCGATCTACGCTCTTCCTATAATGCGGGATTCGGTTACCAGATCATAGCTACGGATCTCACCGACCTCCGGTGGTACGCGTCCGGTGGTCTGAGAGTGGAGAACTTCACATCGGGTGGTAGCGAGTCGAACGGCATCCTCGGAGCCGGTGTCGGGCTTCGGCGGGTTCTTGGCCCTGCGGTTTTCAACTGGACGGGGGACTGGGCTCCCAACGTGCAGAACTTCAGCGACTATCGTTTCATATCAGATGCGAGCCTCACGACGACGATCTACAAGGGTCTTGGGTTTCGGCTTGGTCTTCGGAATGAGCTGAATAACAACCCACGCCCCGGCGTCGAAAAACACGACATGCACGTGACAACCACCCTGACGTACACGATAGGGCAATAGCGTGTCGACCACGTGCTTTACGCCTGGACCGCCTGCTCGTTATTCATGGGATTTGAGCTGCGCGGAGGGAGCCAGGCGGTGGTGACCTAGGCTTGTGACACAACGCGACGGGCGGAAATCGCCGAAGGTCACACCATTCCGGCGATTTCCGCCACGGGGCTTCCTAGCGTTTCTTTTTCTTCCCCCCGGATAACTCCCTCGCCGCCAGACCCGCAGCCGCTGTGAGGCCTGCGGCCGCCGCAGCAGCACCAGCACCCTTCAAGATGCCGCCGGTCTTCTTGAGGGTGCGTTTCACCTTCTTCCGCCGTGTTGTCGCGCGGGCTTTTTCTCGAACTTTCTGTACGGCTTCCTTTGCCCGCTTGGCGACCTTGGCGGTTGCGCGCTTGGCCCGCCTCGCGCCTTTCTTGGCCCGCCTGGCGACCTTTGCCGTGGCACGCCTGGCTCGCTTTGCGCCCTTGCGCGCTCGTTCTCGAGCCTTCGTTGCCGCACCCTTAGCTCGCGTCGCGCCCTTACGCGTGCGTTTGGTGACCTTGGTCGCCGCGCGCGTTGTTCGCTTGGCACCCCGCTTCGCGCGTGTCGTGCCTCCGCGAACCGCCTTCTTTGCCCTAGTCTGCCGAGTGGCCATTCAGTTCCTCCGCGTGGTCGGTCGTGCAGCGGGGCCTTCCCGGAGCACTCGGGGGAATATAGCGATTTCGTGTACGTCTATCGGCGTGGGAGTAGATAGTCGGGTTCCTTCTGCCTGCGTCAGGTGGTGGATCAGCAGGGCCCTTCCGCGGTTCCCCTTCCTCTCGGCGAAGAAGTGGCCGGCACGATTCGCGGAATGGGGCATCCTCGATCCATCGGGCCTCGAAGCCCATGCTCTCGAGCTCGCTCTGAAACACGCGCCCATGGACAAATGTCCAAATGCCTGCCAATACTCGAGCAACCCCACACCACACGAGTGCTACCTCCATGTCCGGTGATTACAGCTTCCTCGAGGAGGTCAATCGGAGCTTCGATCGCGCCGCCGGCTTCACCGGCCTCGATCCCACGCTCCTGGATCAGATCAGACAATGCAACAGCGTCTATTACCTGACATTCCCGATACGACGTGACGATGGTTCCATCGAAGTGATCGAGGGTTGGCGGGCGGAGCACAGCCATCATCGCCTCCCGACAAAAGGGGGGATCCGCTTCAGTATGGCCGTGAGCGAGGATGAGGTGATGGCCCTGGCAGCCCTCATGTCGTTCAAATGCGCCATTGTGGATGTGCCATTCGGCGGGGCGAAGGGCGGAGTGCGAGTCTCCGCGCGCAATTACTCAGAGGCGGAGCGCGAGCGCATCGCTCGACGCTACACTTTCGAGCTCGTCAAGAAGAATTTCATCGGTCCGGGCGTCGATGTACCCGCGCCTGACTACGGGACTGGGCCGAGCGAGATGGCGTGGATCGCCGACACGTACATCACGCTCTCAAGGGGGGAGCTCAACGCCCTTGCGTGCGTCACGGGGAAACCGGCGGCTCAGGGAGGGATTCGCGGGCGACTCGAGGCTACGGGCCGTGGTGTCGTGTTTGGGATTCGTGAGGCGTGTGACATTCCCGAAGACATGAAGGCGCTGGGCATGTCGGTGGGGGTCGAAGAGAAACGCGTCGTCGTGCAGGGACTGGGGAACGTCGGATATCACGCTGCGAAGTTCTTGCAGGAACAGGGAGCGGTCGTAGTGGGGCTTGCGGAGTATGAGGGAGCGATCGGCAGCGCTCACGGGCTGGACATCGAGCGGGTCGTCGCACACCGACGGGAAACGGGCTCGATCCTCGACTTCCCCGGGGCAACCAATATCCCGGATTCCACGGACGCCCTGGAGCTCGACTGCGACATTCTGGTTCCGGCGGCGTTGGAGAATCAGATTACCTCACGCAACGCCGCTCGGATCAAGGCAAAGATCATCGCGGAAGCCGCCAATGGGCCGACTACGTCCGAAGCCGAGTTCATCCTGGCAGAACGACAAGTGTTGATCATCCCCGACACGTACCTCAATGCGGGTGGCGTGACGGTTTCCTATTTCGAATGGCTCAAGAACCTCGCTCATGTGCGGTTTGGCCGGATGCAGAAGCGCTTCGAGGAAGCCTCGGCGGCGAGGTTGATGGAGGCCGTGGAGACACTCACGGGCAAAAAGTTCGCAGAAAAGGAGATGGATTTCTCCACCCAGGGTGCCGACGAAGAGGATCTCGTGAACTCGGGACTCGAGGAAACGATGGTTGCTGCCTACCGTCACATCCGCCAGGTCCGGGAACAACGCGGCGACAGCATCGACCTGCGGACGGCGGCGTTGATTTGTGCGATCGAGAAGATCGCGACCGACTACGAACAGCGTGGTATCTTCCCCTAGCCATCCCCCTCCGATACCCGATAGGCTCGGCTGACGACGACGGGTTCCAGCGGGAGCGCCTCGTGGATCGCTGTCCGTCTCACCGGGACCGCCGCAATCGCATCCACCACCGCCATCCCCTCGATCACGCGCCCGAAAACGGCATATCCGTAGCCCTCATATGAAAGCTCCCGGAAGTCCAGCGTGGGATTGTCCTTCACGTTGATGAAGAACTCGCTCGTGGCACTGTGAGGATCGCTCGTGCGCGCCATGGAGATGCTGCCTCTGACGTTCCGGAGACCATTGTCTGCCTCGTTGCGAATGCCCATGACCGACGTCTTCCGCTCCTTCATGTCCGCCGTCAGTAGTCCGGCCTGAATGACGAAATCGTTTTTCACACGGTGAAACGTGAGGCCGTCGTAGAAGCCGGATCGGACGTGCAACAGGAAATTATCCACCGTCTCTGGCGCAAGTTGCGGTTCCAGCTCGAGAACAATTCGGCCCTTTGACGTCTCGAGCGCGACATGCGGTTTTGAGGCGGGGGCTCCCTCAACAGATGCGCGCCCCAGGCCTGTATCCTGGCCGGTGCACGCCATGGCGACTGCGGCTAGAGTAGAGAGGACACGCCGGCGTGTCATCCTTCCAGGGCCACGAAAGCGAGCTTGTGTCCCTTGGCACGCAGGGCCGTGGCGATGCCCCCCTTCTCCACGGACTTCATGTAGGCCTCTTCAGCGGTGACGAGTCGTCTGTCCACGAGCTCGAGCAACGAATCGTTCATGGTGTTCATGCCGAGCTTCTTGCTCGTCTGGAGGATTGAAGGGATTTGAAACGTCTTGCCTTCCCTGATCAGATTCGACACCGCCGGGGTCGTCAAGAGGACCTCCCAGGCTGCGATGCGTCCCCCGCCGATCTTCTTGCACAGCGTCTGGGAGATCACGCCCTTCAAAGACTCGGAGAGCATCGTCCGGATCTGTGACTGCCGGTCTGCCGGGAACTGATCGATGATTCGGTCCACGGTCGACGCGGCTGAGGTCGTGTGCAGCGTCCCAAACACCAAATGTCCCGTCTCCGCGGTCTCGATGGCAATGGCCGTGGTCTCGAGGTCCCGCATTTCTCCCACTAGGACCACATCGGGGTCTTCACGGAGCGCGGCTCGGAGGGCGGCCTTGAAGCTCGTGGTGTGGGTGCCCACCTCACGCTGGGTAAGCAGGCACTTCTTGTTCTCGTGTACGAACTCGATGGGATCCTCGATGGTGATGACGTGGTCGGCTCGTGTCCGATTGATGAGGTCGATGAGGGCGCATAGCGTTGTGGATTTGCCCGACCCGGTCGGGCCGGTCACCAGCACCAACCCCTTTGTGAGATAGCAGAGCTTCTGTACGGGGGGGCCGATACCGAGATCGTCAACGGTGAGGATCTCCACGGGGATGACCCGGAAGACCGCCACGGGGCCTCTCCGATCCCGAGCCGCGTTCACGCGGAACCGTGCGAGGCCGGGGAGCTCGTAGCCGAAGTCCGT
>JBDHDH010000051.1:0-38483 GCA_039591615.1 Gemmatimonadota bacterium
GTTGTCGCGGTACGGTGTGCGCGGTGCCGGTCCCTGCCACAGTTCGTAGTCCAGCCAGTCGGGAACCGGTGCCGGGACGCCGCGCCCGATGCTGCCACGTGTGTTGCCGTACCATGCACGCCCGAAGTAAGGCCGTCCGATGACGCCCGCGCGGATCTGTTGGATGACGTCGATGGATTCCGGCGCGGAGCGTTGCTGGTTGCCCATCTGTACGACTCGACCGTAACGGCGCTGTGCCTCGACGAGCAGCTCGCCTTCACGCGGATTGTGGCCGCACGGCTTCTCGACATACACGTGCTTTCCGGCCTGGAGGGCGAGCAGTGTCGCTGGAGCGTGCCAGTGATCGGGGGCCGCGATGACGAGGGCGTCGAGCGACTGATCGTCGAGTGCTCGGCGGAAATCGGTAACGCCTTCGGGGCTCCGGTCCTGTATCGCCGTCACGTCGGCAACCGTCGTCTCGACTGCGCGGGAGTCCACGTCGCAGATGTAGCTGACGTCAGCGCCCGTCCGCGCAAATGCCTTGGCCAACTCGTTTCCTCGGCTGTTCACCCCCATCACCGCGGCCGCGATGCGGCCGCTCGCCTGGGAGGTGCTGCGAAACGGCGAGAACCTGCCCAGCGTGCTGATACCGAGAGCGGCCGTACTACCCTGCAGAATGAAACTCCGGCGGTCGATGGTGTCGGTCATGGTGTGAGCTCCCGAATCTTGATGTTGCGGAACCAGGCGTCGTCACCGTGATCCTGCAGCACGATGTGCCCTTCGCGCTGTTCGGCGAACCCGTCGATCGGGTGGTACTTGCTGACCACGAAGGCGGAGTCGAACTCCGCGCTCACGAGATCGAACTCGACGACCTTGACGCCGTTCAGCCAATGCTCGCCGTGACCGGCGTTGAAGACGATCCGTGCCTCGTTGAACGAACCCACGGCGTGCAGCGGCTTGTTCGGCGCTGGTGGGATGAGGTCGTAGAGCGCGGCAGCCATGCGGTTGGGGCCGTTCTGCGCGTCTGGGTGCAGCGCATCATCCAGGATCTGGTACTCGAATCCGAGTGCGGCATGGATCGGTGGGGAGCTGGTTGACATTTCCTCGGAGACGTTGTACTTGATGCCGCTGTTCCCGCCGGGAGCCACCTGCCATTCGAGTACCAGCTCGAAGTTGCGGTAGGTATCGAGGGTCATGATGTCGCCGCCCTCGAGCGGCTGACCATCGGCTGCGGTCGGCACTGCGCCACTGGCCACCTTGCGAATGGTGCCGTCTTCGATGATCCAGTGCCCCGCAGGGATCGAGTCCAGACCGACGCCGCGCCACCCCGCGAGCGACTCCCCGTCGAATAGCGCAATCCACTCCGCAGGCTCGGCTTGCTGCTCCTGAGCCTGGCACGCCGCGAGCGCTATGGTCGCCACCAGCATCGAGCGAACCATCTTCACCGCGCTCACTCCTTGCTCTCGAGGTGGTCGGCGAACTCCACGTATCGCTCGCCTCGGGTGGCTTCGTTGCCCAGTGCGACGGCCACCGCCGACTTCCACCCGACCTGCGCGTCCGCGAATGGGCGCGTGCCGTTGCGCACGCTCTCGACGAACGCCGCCGCCGCGAGGAAGCTCGGATTGCCTGCCTCGCCCTCCGGTATCTCGATCTGGAGGCCGGGGCCGCGGTACGGCATGTCCCCGCTCGTGCTCAGCGTCGCACTCGTGTGGACACCGCGCTCGATCAGCTCCTGCGGCACGGCGGAGTTGGCGCGGGCCGGCTCGTAGTAGAAGGCTCCGTCTTCAAGGGTCAATTTCACCGAGCCTCCCGTGCCGTAGATGTTGATCTGGTATCCCACGTTGTGATTCCCGATGATCGAGCTGAAGACGTGGGTGCCGCCGCTGGGATAGCTGAACACTGCCTGCACGTTGTCGAAGGTCTCGCGGCCGTCGTGATAGAAGGTGATCCCACCGGTGCCGATCACGCTCGTCGGTTCCTCGTCGAAGATCCAGTTTGCAATGTCGATCTGATGCGAGCCGAGTTCCGCGAGGAGCCCGCCCGAGTATTCCTTGTAGAGTCTCCAATTGATCAGACGCTCGAGTGACGGATCGGGCACTGGTCTCCGCCAGTTGTAGTTGCGGTGCCAGTAACCGTAGACGTGCGTCACGTGCCCGATCTCGCCGCTGCGAATGCGTTGGATCGCCTCGCGGTACCATGGGGCGTAGCGGTACTGGAGACCGGTTTGGAGCCGACGGCCACTCTCCCGCGTCGCGCCGACGATGGCGTTGCAGTCGTCCACGGTGAAACCCATTGCCTTTTCTCCGTACACGTGCAAGCCATGCTCGAGCGAGCCGACCATGTGCTCGCCGTGAAAGCTCAAGGGTGAGGCGACGATGACGGCATCGAGATCGCTCGCGGAATCGAGCATCTGCCGGTAGTCATGGTAGGCAGGGGTGTCCTCACCCGTGATCTCGCAACCTTCCGCGAACCGCGGCTCGTACACGTCGCACAGCGCGGTCACCCTCACACCGGGGATGCGAAGGAACAGCTGCATCATGTACTTCCCCCGGCTTCCAACCCCGATGACGCCGACGTTGAGTTCGTCCGACGGTGAGAACCGGCGTTTCGCGAGTGTCTCGGCCATGGCGTCGAGGCCGAGCAGTGAAGTGCCGGCGGCGGCCGCCGATGCGGCGACGAACTCTCTTCTTTTCATCCTTCAACCTCTCGTATCGAGATTGCCGTGCGCTCACTTATCCATGAGAGCGACCCGTTCGGTCCATTGGATGGCGACGATCTCTTTCTCTCCTCCGTCGTCGATGACCAGCAGTGCGGCCGATCCTTCCATCCCCTCGATCAATGCTGCGGCGCCCTCGCGCCCCAGCACGAACAGCGCCGTGGACAGAGCATCGCTGTCGGTCGCCGTCGGGGCGATCACGGTGACCTGGACCATCCCTGTCACCGGCTCTGCGGTCCGCGGGTCGATGATGTGGCTGTACCGCTGTCCTTCCACTTCGAAATACTGCCGGTTGCTCCCCGACGTCGAGAGCGACCGGTCGCGCAGCTGTATCGTCGACAGCGCCCGTGCCGGATTGTGCGGACTCGGGACGATGATCGGCCAGCCCCTGGCTTCAGGTGGCGCGCCGATGGCCATATAGCTGCTCTGTCCTGCACCGAGCAGCGCGCTGTCCACCCCGTGACGCCGAAGGACGCGTGCAGCACAGTCGAGAGCGAACCCCTTGCCGATCCCTCCCAAGTCCAGCTCGAGCCCCGGCGTGAGGAATCGAATGGTCCGCTGGGCGGAGTCTAGTGCCACGTGCTGCCATCCGACCTTCGCGCGGGCTTCAGATAGGTCATCAGCCGATGGATAATGTCCGTCGCCGAGGAAGAAGCCCCACGCCTTCATGAGTGGTCCGACGGTGACGTCGAACGCGCTGCCGGTGCGCCGGCCATACTCGAGTGCCCGAGCGATCAGACCGAACACCTCGGGATCGGTAACCACCGGTCTGTGAGCCGCCGTGGTGTTGATGCGCGAGATCTCGCTGGTCGAGCGGTACGTGCTCAACGCCGCCTCGACACGCTCGATCTCTTGGAAGGCGGCCTCGAACAGCTCTGCTGCACGGTCGCGAGTCGAGGCGTAGAGAAGGATCTCGACCGTCGTCCCCATGGCCGGGCGGGCCTCGTGGAACAGCGAATCCGGTGCGGCGGAGCAGGGGGTGGATGCAATCCCGCTCGAGAAAAGCAGGGCCAAGAGAGCGGCGCGGCGGGCTAGCACGCCGTCCAGTTGGTAGCCCGTGCTGCCAACAGATGACTGATCACTGACAACTGATGATGGACTCGCTCGACCTTGACCGTCCTTGTCCATCTTCGACCGTCTTTGACCGTCAGCCTCTCACAGTCGTCGTAGTCGTCACAGTCGTCTAGGTTCTTGCTCGCCCAATCGCCTCCACGACCCGCTCCGGCGTCATCGGTAGCCGGTAGATCCTGGCACCGGTCGCGTCGAACACCGCGTTCGCCACCACCGCGCCCATATTGATGATGGCGGGTTCTCCACCACCTTTCGGTGGCAAGTCGTCGTTGGGAACCAACACCGTCTCGATCGCCGGCATCCAGGAGAAGCGCGGCAGTCCGTACGTGTCGAAGTTGGTATCGAGCACGGTTCCGCCCTCGAAGCGCACCTCCTCACTGAACACGTAACCCAGTCCCATGGCGATGCACCCCTCCATTTGCATGCGGGCGCCGTCGGGGTTCACCACGAGCCCCATGTCCTGCGCGCACACCACGCGCTCCACCGTGACCACACCAGTCGTGGAATCCACGGTGACGTCGGCCACGAGGGCAACATAGGTCTCGGCGTCAATCCCGCAGGCGAGGCCGCGACCGCGACCGTTCTTGCGCGGCGCCACCGCCGGCTCCCACCCGCAGGCCTCGGACACGGCCTTCAGCACGGCGATCATCCTTTCGTCCTTCGTGTTCTTCAGTCGGAACGCCAGCGGGTCGATTCCCGCAGCGGCGGCCATCGTGTCGATCTGCTGCTCGGCCGCGAAGCGGTTGGAGTTGGCGGCCGGCGCGCGCCACGCGCCCACCGCGAACGGGTGCATCCCGTTCGGTGCGCCTCGCCATTCGCCGTACACGCGCACGCTCCGGTTGGCGATGTCGTAGAACACGTCGGAGCCACGCGACCCCGCACCGTACACCTGGTAATCCCACAGCACGACGCGGCCCGCCGCATCGATGCCCGACGTCACCTTGATGACCGCCGCGGGGCGGAACGTGTCGTAGAAGAACTCCTCTGCCCGGGTCCAGCAGACCTGGACGGGCTTCCCGGTGATCTTCGCGAGCCGCGCTGCCTCGACGGCCTGCTGCCCCGGCACCTTACCGCCAAAACCACCGCCCACGTAGGGAGTGATCACCCGTACGGCTTCCGGCTGGAACCCGAGCGCGCGCGCGATCGTCTCTTGCTGGCTGAAGGGAGCTTGCGTGGAAGACCATATGGTCGCCTTGCCGTTCGCGATCTCGGCCACTGCGGTATGCGGCTCCATCGGCGCGTGGGCGACGTAGCTGTTGTAGTAGGTGGCCTCGAATGTCGTGGCACTCCGTCGCCGGCCCGCGGCGAGATCGCCTTTCTGCTCCGGCGTGTCGGGTGCGGGGGCAACCCGTACGAGATGATCGAAGATGGTCTCGGTGTTCACCTTGGGTGCCGGCACGTCGAACTCAGCCTCGAGAAGTGCGAGCGCTCTTTCCGCGGTCTCCGGATCGGCGGCGAGCACCGCCACCAATCCATCTTCGTTGACCACGGTGACGCCGGGTAGTGCCCGGGCCGCCGCGGTCTCGACACGCGTGAGACTTGCACCGTGGGTCGGGGGGCGGAGAATCCGTGCGTAGAGCATGCCGGGACGCCGGATGTCGCCAGCGTACTTGGCCTCGCCGGTCACCTTTTTGTAGCCGTCGAGCCGCGTGGGTGAGCGCCCCATCACGGTGAACTCCTCGACCGCACGGAGCACTGCCTGCTCGTTCATGGTGTGGGTGATCTTTTGTCCGCGCGCCAGCTCACCGTACGACACCTTGCGGCGCCGGTCGCGCGTCACGGAGACCACACCGTCTTCGACGGTGAGCGACGCCCGCGGCACATTGAGTCGCCGGGCGGCGAGATCGGTCAACACGAGCCGCGCCTGCGCCGCGGCCGCGCGGACGGCCGGACCGAACATGCGGGTCGTCAACGAACCGAACGTGCCCCGGTCCCACGGGCAGGTGTCGGTGTCCCCCATGACGATGCGGATCGCATCGAGCGCCACACCCAGCTCCTCGGCGGCTTCCTGGGTGAGCGAGGTCATGATCCCCTGACCCATCTCGATCTTGCCCGAGTAGAGGGTGACCGAGCCGTCCGTCGCGATGTGAAGGTACGCGTTGATGTCTTCGGGGTAGCCACGCTGGCGTCGCTGCGCCTCCTCGTGCGGGCTCAGCACGCTCTTCATCGGGAGGTTCACGACGACGAGGATGCCGCCGCCCAGCCACTTCACGAACTCGCGTCGGTCGATGCGGGTGGTGTCAGACATGGCTCGCCTCCTCGACCGCGTCGACGATCCGCTTGTGCGCCCCACAACGGCACAGGTTGCGCTCCATCCCCTCGACGATCTGCTCGCGCGTAGGTCTCGGGTGCTCGAGCAGGAGCGCGTAAGCATTCATGATCATGCCCGGCGTGCAGTAGCCGCACTGGAACCCGCCGCGCTCGTGGAACGCCCGCTGGATCGGGTGCAGCTCTCCGTTCTGCGCCAGACCCTCGATCGTCGTCACGGCCTTGCCCTGGACGCTCGCGAGGTTTGTCTGGCAGGCTGGCACGGCCTGCCCGTCCACGACCACAGTACAGGATCCGCAGATTCCCGCCCCGCAGCCGTACTTGGTCCCGGTCAGCTCCAGATCGGTGCGCAGTACCCAGAGCAGCGTGCGGTCCGGATCGGTTTCGAGAGTGACGGGTTTGCCGTTCAACGTGAAGCGAATGGTGTCCGTCATCGTCTCCCTGGCCTCGATGCTGGTGTCTATAGCAGAGGGCGTGGGACGCCGGCTGACTCGGAATTGAGACCTGCTCTGTCTGCCGCCGTGCCGCCGGTCCCGGCAGATCACGCGGTCTGTCAATGAGATCCCGACAGCGTGTGGGGATCCACCTCGGTCACGCGCCGCTTCTGCCTTGCCAGGTGCTCATGGCCGAGAACGAATGCTGACGCGTAGATCTCCTAACTCGGGAGGGCACCAAGTCTGTACACGGATTGAGGGCGAGGGGCGCACCCGGTGGGGTCCAGTTGGCAGGAGGTGTGGCGGGTGCGGAAAGGAGGATGACGGTCGGCTGGTCGTCTGACCGTCCTACCGTCAGACCTCCTACCGCCCAGCGTCGTTCACGCCACGGCAAGTGCCGCCGTCCCGACTGGACGCCTGCACGCGGCGGTGGCCGACATCAGGGGTCAGTTGGGCGGATAGAGTGGCAGGCGCTCGACACGGTGGAACGTGATCCCAAACGGCGCAGTGGGCGGTGTGATGGTGGCTTCGAAGACCACGTCGCGGGTGGTGTAGTCTACCTCGACGACTTTGCCGTACGCACCCGTGCCGAACCCAGCCGCCCCCGGCATGAATACGACGTTGTCTTCTGCCGCGTGGTAGTCGACATCCGAGACGATACGCGAGAACGTATCGCTCCCACGCTCTTTCCCGTATTGCCAGGCCTGCTGGACCGTCATCGCGCTGGGATCGATGCGGTAGACGACGGCGCGGCTGTAGGACTGCTGATCCGTGTAATTGCGGTTGTCGCCGTTATCGAAAAGCAGCAGCGTGCCGTCTGGCAGTAGTTCGGGGGCGTGCTGGTACCAGGCCCACTCGAACTCGGGGTGGTTGGTCACGCCCTCCAGCACAGACGCCTCGGTGATCGGCTGCCCGTCGGCATCCAGCGGCTGCAGCAGCCGCGTCGTCAAGTCCGTCCCGTCGCCTGCCGTCATCCAGCCGACGTGCGGCGCGAGAATCCATACCACCTCGTTGTTGTTCGTGAGCTTGACGGTGCCCTGGGTGCGGCCCGAGACGATTACGGTGTCGTCGGTAGGATCGTAGGCCAAACCGTTGGCGTGAAACCAATCGATGTTCAGGTCAGCAAAATTGGTCTCCCAGGCCCGGCGCGTGTTGTCGAGGGCCTGGTTGAGGTCCCATTCGCGGACGATCGCCCCCGTCGCACGGTCGATCTCGATGATGTAGTCCTCGACCGTGGCCGCGCCCTGCTTGTCGACCGTCAGCACGAAGTTGCCGTTCGGCTTCTCGATGACTTGGTGATGGAAGTCGTATCCTGGCATCGCCCACGTGTTTACGATGCGGCCCAGCATATCCATCTCGACGATGCGCCCCGTGCTTCTGTCGCCAAAGTACAGGTTGCCATTCGCCAGACGCTCAACCCCGTTGTCGTAGAACAGGTTCGAGAGGTTCGGATGCTGGGTGAAATCGAGATACCAGCGGATCGCCCCGGCGGCGTCGAACATGAACGGCCGCTGCGGTGTCAGGTCGCTGTCATGCCCGAAGTAGCTCACCAGGTTCATGCCCGACTTCATGGCGGCTGGCGTGGCTGCGTCGATCGTGACGTGGGGGAGATCTATCAGGAGCGGCGGCGTGGTAATGCGACGACTGGTCTCTCCAAGGGGCTTGCCGCCTGCGTCAAAGAAGCGCAGGCTGATGGTGTCGGTGGTGCTCGGATACAAGCCCAGTACCGGGAGCCGTGCCTGCTGGCTCACGGTGTCGAAGCGATGCCGCACATCGCCCGCCGCACCGTCGCGTCCCGCCACGAAGAGTTCCACCTGCACCGGGCGGCTGGTGGTCAGGGTGACCTCTGCCGTCAATGGCGCATAGCCGAGGGGGTTGGGCGTGACCGTCAGGGTTGTAATGAAATCGAGTTCTGGCTCCGTCACGTCTACCGGATTGGCGTCGCAACCGGCCAGCGGGATCAGGCAGACGAGGGCGAGAGTGAAGACAAGAGATGCGCGTAGTCTATGAAGCATGAGAGTCAGACCTCGAGGCTCTTGCCTGAAGACAGGACATCCTTCCAGGGTGTCGTGAACATCCATGAGAAGTTGAGCTGGGTCTCCTTTTGGAGACGACGGACCGTTGCGAGTTCGCCTCGCCACATTGCGGACAGACCCCGGCTCCGTGGCGAACCGGCGTCTCACAACTCGGACAGGTTCCCGAAGGTGTGGTCATCCGGCCTGGCCGCCGGTCGGGCGATGGCGCGGATACCTCCTCGCGCGGTCGGGGCTCGGTTCTGGGGAGCGGACTACGCTGTTCCCGGAACGGGGACGACCGCCCGGACCAGCTCGGATGGCCCAAACGCCACGCGGTTGGGGCCCAGGCTGAGATCCGACTCCATCATCTCATCCCACGTGACCTCTTGGCCCGTGTAGCATGAGATCCGCCCCATGATTGCCGTCATCGTCGCCGTAGCGGTCCTGGCAGCCTCATTGACGGGCTGATTGGTGCGAATCGCCGTGACGAGGTCGATGTGCTCCTGCTTGTAGGGCTGCGGCTGGATTTCCTCACCGTCATCATCCAACTCGTACGGATACTGCCACGCTGCACTGCCGTCCGTGCTCCGGATCTCGTCGACGCAGTTCGTGTAGCCCTTGCTGCCCCGCACCAACTCCGAGACATTGTCGGCGCAGCCGGCGATCTGACGGCACATGCTGTGGACGTGTACGTCGTCCTCGTACGTGAAGTCGATACTGAAGAAGTCGTACTGATCTCCGGTCGGACGTCTCCATCGACCGCCGCAGCCCACCGCCTTCGTCGGATGGGCATCGCCGAGGAACCAGTTGACGACGTCCAGGTTGTGCACGTGCTGCTCGACGATGTGGTCACCCGAGAGCCACGTCCAGTTCACCCAGTCACGCAGCATGTACTCGATGTCGGTCCAACCCCGTTGCCGAGCCCGCCACCACGGAACGCGCCCGTTCCAGTAGCAGTTGGCGGCGACGACATCGCCGATGGCACCGCGTGTGACCTTCCTGAACGTCTCGAGGTAGTTGGCCTGGTGGCGCCGCTGCGTCCCCGTCACGACGCACAACCGCAGTCCGTCCGCCGTCCGGGAGGACGCCATCACGGAACGTGCTCCTACCGGGTCGACGGCCACCGGTTTCTCCATGAACACGTGCTTCCGCGCGTCCACGCAGGCCTCGAAATGCTGGGGCCGGAAGTAGGGAGGCGTGGCGAGAATCACGAGATCGACGTCCGTCTCGATGAGTCGCTGGTAGGCGTCGAATCCGACGAAGCACTGCTCGTCCGGAACGTCGACACCCTTGTCCTCCCGCAGGCTGGTGCGACACTCGTCCAACCGGTCCTGGAAGACGTCGGCCAGCGCTACGATCTGCAGGTTGGGACCCGCCTCGAGGAAGTCGTTCGCGGCGCCCGTGCCGCGTCCGCCGCAGCCCACTAAACCCGCCCTCAGTATCGGGCCATCGGGCGCCCGGTCCAGGAGCGGCGGCCACTGATAGTGCGTGTATTGCTCACCCACACGGCTGCACCCGGCAACCATTGCGCCCACCGCGCCTGCGGCGCCAATCAGGCCGACCGTCTCGATGAACTCCCGTCGGCTCTGTCCGTCCGCGGTCTCACTCATCGTTCGCCTCCCCTCCTGGTTCCTCGTCGCTCGGTCGCGCCACCGCTCGCACCACGCGCAACCCGATATCGACACAATCGGAATACCACCACTGGCTCTTCGGAATCTGCGGATCGGTCATCAAACATGCGCGACTCCGAGTGTGATCGCGAGCGGCCGACCGCAGATCGGCCGGATCACTCCGGAACGATCCCCCTCGCACCACGCGCTCGTCCCCCGTTTCCGGTCCGCCGGGATTCCCGACGGCGCTGTCGCCGGAGCGGCTCCGATAGGTGTCGGCCGCGTACCAGTCCGACGTGAACTCGCGGACATTCCCGAGCATGTGCTGGAGCCCAAACGGGTTGGGCGCCACGAGCGACGGCGGCTGCGTCCGCCCGTTGCTGTTGCCACGGTGGACCACAAAACTGTCGAGCACCTCGGTGTCTCGCCCGAGCAGCCGGTTCCACCAACGCCGCGCCGTGTACTTCGTGGGACTTCCCTCGAAGAAGTACGGGCTCTCGCTGCCGCCGCGGGCGGCGTACTCCCACTCGGCTTCCGTCGGCAACCGGTAGTGCGCGCCAGTCACGTGTGAGAGCCAGCGACAGTACTGCTCCGCGGCGTAATGCGTCATCGTGATGGCCGGCCGGTCACCCTTCCCCCACCCCTGATCGGGGGGCACGTACGGCGGCGTGGCACCGGTCATGGCATCGACGTCTTCTTCTTGCATGAGTCTCGTGTCGCTGCGGCCCTCGGACCGCGTGGCGCGGTACCAGGCCTCGAACTCGTCCCATGTGACCTCGATGCGTCCCATCCAAAAGGAGTCGACCGTGACCCAGTGTACGGGACCCTCGTCCTCACGACGCTCCGGCTCCGTCTCGGGACTTCCCATCCGGAAGGTGCCGCCGGGAATCGCCACCATGTCGAACGACACCGTGGTACCGGGGATGTACTCGGTGTAATCGGTGAAGGCCTCGACGATCGCGGGCGCCTCGTAGACCTCGTCACTCGCCGCCGCGACCAGTCCGAAGTCGATCTCCTCTGCGTCGGGGTCGAAGTGGCCGACGTGCAGGTGGCACTTGATGCAGCGGATCTCCCCTGCGTGGTTCTCGTAGTGGAGGTGAGCCTCTTCGCCTTTATCGGTCAGCTCGACGGGGAACAGGTTCGGGTGGCAGTCGATACACGACTCGCGGAACACGAACGTGCTCGCGTGCTCGAGTTGAGACCGCTCTTCCCAGTACAGGCTGTCCTGCTCTCTGAAGATCGTTCCGACAACGTCGCGGACACCGAGGCGGGTCTTGTGAGCCGCATAGGCCACCCCCCCGGGCGGCAGGTGACACTCCACGCAGTGCACCACTGTGCCGCTCTTCGTCGCGTAGTGGGTGGACAGCGTCCATGACGTCGCGGCCAGCGGGTGCACGTGGCAGGCGTCACAGAAAGCGTCGGTGGACGTGACGTCGTTTGCTCCGTGGACGCCCACGACCAAGACCATCCCGGTCGCGAGCCCCCAGACGTAAGGCCGGCGCAGCAGCCGTCCGGCGGCGGTCACTGCCCTCGAGATCCGGTTCACCCGGCGCAACGTCCGGTCATGCTGTTCGGGTGGCGAGGAACGTCTGCTTCGCCCAGGCGACGTTCGCGCGCGTGTCCTCCAAGAAGCGGCCCTCGCGACCGCTGGTCTCCAGCACCAACCACTTGTCGTAGTGGATGTCCTCGAGCGCCGCCGCCACCGCCGGCATGTCGACCATACCGTCGTCGCTGCCCAGCAACGGCGTGTTCCAATCCTTGAGGTGCACCTCACAGATCCGGTCGTTGCCGAGCATGCGAAGCTCACTCGGCACATCATAGCCGTTGCCGGTCGAGTTGCCCACGTCGTAGTAGACCCGAAGCCACTCGGAGTCGACTCGCTCGATGATCTCGAGATTCTGCCGGGCCGTGATGGTGTTCTCCAGACCCAGTGCGATGCCGGCGTCCTCGGCGCGCGGCGCGATGTGCCGCAGCGTGTCGATGACGGTGGTCACCTTGGCGTCGTCCAGTCGGTACACGGAGAACCCGCTCTCCGGCTCGTTGACGAAATCCCCGTTTTCGTCGCGGAACCGCAGGTCGCCTCTGCCGAAGAATGCCATGAGGACGTTACTCGCGCCCAATGCGACCGCGGCCTCGATGGCGTCGATCACCCAGACCGCGGCGCGGGGCTGTTCGGCCAGCGGATTGCCGTTCAACAGTCCGAGTGCGACCGAGGGGAACGCAATGTCGTGTCGGCGTCCGAGTTCCCGGTATCGTACGCGCACCGCTGGATCACGTAGGATAATCTCGTCCGGGTTGCGCCCCAGGCTCACCTGGATGCCGTTCAGGTCCGCCTGTCGTGCGTGCGGAATCTGCTCCGGGTCGCACATGTCGCCCAGATTCCAGTCACAGATACCGATGCCGCCGGTCCGCGTGCGACCGGTGGAGGGACTCGCGCACGCGGCAAGGGCGGAGGAGACGGCGGCCAACGCAACACCGGTGCGTTCGAGAAAGTGTCTACGGTCCATGGCGGTATCAGCTCCCTCCGACGTCAGGTCCGAGTCCAGGGCGTGGTGGCCCTGTAACAAGATGGAACTTGGGTCGAACGAGGACCAGATGGTGTGGACCCGCTGTCATGACCCGCCCTCAACGACGTCAGGTGCCAGTCTCGCAGGGGGCGCTACGGCTTGCGATCCATCGCTGTCCTTCCCTTCCCGTAGGTTGCCGTCCGGGCGTCGTCGATGACGCCGGCCCAGTTGAGCCCGAAAGCGAAGTCGTAGGCGTTGCCCTCGGCATCGACGTAGGGTTGCATGTCGTGCGGCGTGTCTTCGTCCTGCTCCTCGACGGTTTGCATGTTCGCCGGCATCTGCAAGGGCAGGAGGGCCGAAGGCTCGGCCACACCGCTCAGGATGTCGAGGATCGCCTGGTCCTGCACGCCGAAGCTGACGACGATCGCGTTCGCACTCGGCTCGAATTCCGACACCACGGTCGGGTTCGACAAGTTGAGGACGAGGATGACGGGCTTCCCGTTCATCTTTTCGCGGGCGTCGAGGACCGCTTGCAGGTCGGTCACATTCGAGGGGGTGACCGTCTTGCCCCGGTACGAACGGTTCGTGAACGTTTCCAGCGGATCCCCGCCGGCGATGCTCGTGGCACGGGCGTGCGTAGCCGTGTACGTGCCGTACTGAAGACTGATGGGCACATACCCGTTGCCGCCTGCTTCCACGTCGGATTTGTCATACCCACCCGTGGACGCGGGGCTGTTGATGACGACGAGCGCTGCATCCGCCGCGTCTGGATCGTCGGTCACGTCGAAATGCGTCTTCGCGATCTCCAGGTTTAGCGGATCCTCGTTCCGAGCGGGCGTGACGTTTCCGAAAAAATTCCGGCTTTCCGGCACGTAGCGCTGCGGGATGTATACAATCGCGTCTTGTTTCAGCGGCAAGACGTTGTCCTGATTCTTCAGGAGTACCACGGACTTGAGTTGCGCTTCATACCCGGCGGTCATGTACGCGGGCTTGCCCACGGTGGCAGCGGTCTCTTCCACGTCGAGGTAGGGGTTTTCGAACAGGCCGGTGCGGAAGGTGTTTCGGAGCAGACGGACGGAGGACGCCTCGAACCGCGCCCGCATGAACGCTTCGCCGTGTTCCTCCACGCCCATCTCGTAGGCTTCGATGACCGGGCCGGCATCGTTGTTGCCGCCGAACTGATCAACACCCGCCATCAGGGCTTTATAATGCCGCTCGGTCTCCGATAAACCCTCCACGCCCCAGGGCGTGCGGCCGAATATATCTAGACCCGCATGATCGCGCGTGACACCCCAATCGGTGCAGACTACGCCATCGAAGCCGTATGTCCCTCGAAGCAGGTCTGTGATCAGGTATGTACTGTAGGCGTTGCCCACGTTTTCGCCATATTTGGTATCCTGATTGAAAGAGATGGTATAGTACGGCATTACCGCCGCGGCCATAGCCGTCTTGCCCTCCAGCTTAAGAGCTCCCGCCGTGAACGGAATCAGGTGGAGTTCAAAGTTGTTGCCGGGATAGACGGCATATTTGCCGAAGCCATAGTGTGCATCTCGGCCGCCTTCGCCCGAACCACCACCCGGCCAGTGCTTGACCATGGTGTTCACGCTTTCATAGCCCCAGCCGCCTGCGATGGCCGCGTCTCCCTCGGAGGTCTGAAACCCATCCACATACGCGCGGGCCATGTTTGTCGCGAGGCCTGGATCTTCCCCGAAGGTGCCGCTCAAACGGTACCAGCGGGGTTCGGTGGCCAGATCGACCTGTGGAGAAAGGGCCGTCGTGATGCCGAGCGCACGATATTCTCTCGAAGCGATCTCGCCGAACTGCCGTACAATGACGGGGTCGAAGGTCGCGGCGAGGCCGATCGCACCGGGCCACATGGAGATGTCCCCTCCGGAACCCGCATTGTATTCCGCATCGGGCTGCGTGCGATGGCGCGGGTCCGAGCTGTTGTTGGCCGGAATCCCAAGCCCGATGCCTTCTACCAACGCCTGGACGTTGTTATTCCAGCGCGCCGCCACCTCAGGGCTTTCCACCGACGTGATCAGCACATGCCTCAGGTTATCGTTGGTCAGGAAGTCCTTCTGGGCGTCGGAGAGGTCCCAGGCGTTCGCACCGCTCTCGGTAAACGGCTTTCCGTCGTAGGTAGCGCGAAGCCATCCACCTGCCGCAGGAATGGCCTGGTGGGCACTGTAGAGCATGAGGCCAGCGATCTGCTCGACAGACATCTTGGAGGCGAGGTCCCTCGCCCGTTCGTCGGCGGAGAGGCGCCAGTCTTCGTACGGATCCAGCGCTCCGTTCTTGTTCAGGTCCTTGAAGGCGAACCCGTCAGCGGTTAGCAGGCTGATGCCCGATGTCGTCGCGTACCCCAGGGTCTGACCACCCCTGTTGGTGACCGTTCTGATCATTCCCGATCCCATTTCGCTCCATCTGGAAGTGCTGCCGAAACAGCCGTTCAGCAGCACGAGCGTTGAGACGAACAGAAACGCGTAGGCAGAAGAGCATTGCGGTTGGAAGTTCTTCATGGTCGTTTCCTTCACATCGGGTTTCGCCGCCAGCAAGCAGGGGGGACCACGATATAGTCCACGTCTTCCTCGTCTCGGGAATAGCGTTCAGGGGGTCGCGGGTTCGAATCCCGCCGTCCCGACCAGCGGAAGTTGGAGGATTGTAACAAGTTAGAAAACGAGAGGATCGGGCTCGATCCTCTCGCTTTCGGCGTTGGTGTGTCAATAGTGTGCCAAATGACGAGTCGGCCTACTTGTTTCGAACCCGGACGCCAAGTAGATGCGGCCACCTTGCAGTGCGCTTCCGCTAGTCCCCCTCGTCATAGTGCACGCCCAGCCGGTCCAGCTGCTCCTGGGGGCAGCCCCTCCACTCCGGCA
Source organism: Gemmatimonadota bacterium (assembly GCA_039591615.1). GTDB lineage: Bacteria > Gemmatimonadota > Gemmatimonadetes > Gemmatimonadales > GWC2-71-9 > JBDHDH01. The sequence goes on from JBDHDH010000051.1 coordinate 15,480, forward strand.
CGGCGGTATTGCCGATGTAGCGAAGATCCGCGATACCCATCTTGCTCGACCAGAAACCACTGGCGGTGAGGTTACGGAGGCTGGTGAAGAACTCCACTCCGTGGGAGAGCTCGGCCGGCGCTTTGGCCGGCCAGGCGATGAGATCGAGCTGCGCCTGCCGCTCGGCACCCGAGCAGTCCACGAAGTCGTGACCGAACCGCTCGCGACACTGGGTATCCATCCACGCGAGCCCGCCGCGCATGGTGGTGCGGCGGCGCTCGTCCCGCTCGTCGTCGCCCTCTGCCATCAGGAAATCGATGAACTCGGGGACACCGGCGTCCGTGGCGCTTCCCGAGCGCGCATCGCGTGGAAGGATCATGTCGCAGAGCAGCCGCACCGTCTCCCATTCACGCGGCGTGAAGAACTGCGGCTGGAACCCCTGGGGTCTAACCCGCTCGGCTCGCTCGAGCCCCACGAGACGCCACGCCTCGTCGACCTCGGCGGCCGTCCAGGCGAACGCACCCGCAAGCGGGGCCACGCCCAAAAGCCTCACCGCCTCGCGACGATTCATCCCCGGCATCAGCGCGGTCCTCGGGTCACGTCCACTAGAGATTACCACTCCGGCGCTCGGCCACAATGTAGTCGGCCGTCCGCCATGCGAGCGCCAGGATCGTCCAGGTGGGGTTCTTGTCGGCCTGCGATGTGAACGGTCCGCCGTCGGCAACGAACAGGTTCTTCACATCGTGCGCTTGGCAATGCTCATTGAGCACCGACGTCGCGGCGCTCTTTCCCATACGCGTCGTGCCGAGCTCGTGGATGATTCGTCCACCCGGGAGAATGCCGTATCCCTCCTCAGCCGTCGGCATAGGGGTGAGCTCCCGCCCGCCCATCTCCGCGATCAGCGCGCGGAAGGTCTCCTGCATGTGTTTGACCTGGAGGAGCTCGTGCTCGGTCCACTGAAAGTGGAACCGCAGGACGGGAATCCCCCACCGGTCCACCGTATCTGGATCGAGCTCGCAGTAGGTTCGCTCGTTCGGAATCATCTCACCGCGGCCGGAAAAGCCGACGACCGCGCCGTAGTAGCGGCGATACGTGTCCTTGAGCTCCATGCCGTAGCCGCCGCCCACCGGGTAGCGATGGATGTTGCCCATGAACCCGGCCCCGGGCATGCCACGTCCACCCCAGATCTCGATGTGGTAGCCGCGGGGGAAATCGAGCGCGCGGTTGTCGAGCCACCACGGCATGTAGAGATGGGCTCCGCCCGTCCCATCCTCGTTGTGCGGCAGCCCATCCATGAGGGCGGGAACGAAGCTGGCCACGCTGGTGCCCGTCGTGTCCGTCAGGTACTTGCCGACCACACCGCTCGAGTTGGCGAGCCCGTCGGGAAATCGGGACGAGCGTGAGTTGAGGAGCAGACGCGCCGACTCACAGGCACTCGCCGCGAGCACGACCACGCGCGCCCGCACGTGATGCTCGGCACCGGTCTGCGTGTCGATGTAGGTCACCCCGTCGGCGAGCCCATTCCGATCCACGGTAACCTCGCGGGCCATCGCGTGCGTGATCAGCGTGAGCCGCCCGCTCGCCAGCGACGGCAGCACCAGCACGTTGGTGGATGAGAAGTTGGCATTGGTGGCGCAGCCGCGATTGCACTGCCCGCAGTAATGGCAGGCGGCGCGGCCTCCCAACGGGCGGGTGAGGATCGAGAGGCGCGACGGGATGCAGGTGACGTGCAACCGATCGGCCGCACGCTTGACGAGCAGCTCCCAGCAGCGGGGTCGCGGCGGTGGCAGGAATATGCCATCCGGCTCGTTGGGAAGATGCTCGACGCTACCGAAGATCCCCACGAGCCGGTCCACGCGATCGTAATACGGCTCGAGATCCTCGTACGTGATGGGCCAGTCGTCGCCCAGGCCGTCGAGGCTCCGGTGGCGGAAGTCGTCCGGCCCGAAGCGCAGCGAGATGCGCGCCCAGTGGTTGGTCCGCCCGCCCAGCATCCGTACGCGGAACCAGTCGAACCGCGTACCGGGCCCCGTGGTGTACGGCTCACCCGGCAGTGACCATCCACCGAGCCCCGCGTCGAACTCACCGAACTGGCGCTCCGGGATGGCCGCGCCACGGTGCGGCGCATCGTACGGCCACTTGAACATTGCCGAGTCGGTCGTGTTGTCCCACAGAGGACCGGCCTCGAGCAGTGCGACGTTCGCACCAGCATCCGTCAGCACTTTGGCCGCCATGCCGCCGCCCGCACCGGAGCCGACGATGCACACATCGTAGGTCCGCTGTTGGCCGTTCCGTCGCGTGCGGGATCTCGTGAGCCGCATTGGTCTTCGTCTCAGCAAGGCACTAAACGTGCACCGAGGGTAGCCGGGTGCACAACCCAGCGGCGTTCCCCTCCTTGCACCGCACCCCGAACGCGAGCGACGTGTGCTGCGTCCCCAGGTCCGAGTGGTGGATGACCGTAGCGGGTCTGCGAAGGGCGTGGAGAAGGGCGACACTGTCCGCGAACACGAGAGTGTCGTGGCACTCGTGTTCCCCTGGCCATTCTGCGTCCCGGGCGTGAGGCTTGCCGGAGTTGGCCGAGGGTCGGCCCTCTACATCTCGTGCGGGAGCAGGGGCCCTCCCGGGGCTCGGTGAGCGGGGTCCGCCACCGGCGGGGAGACCCTTCGTAGAGGCGCTGGCAACGGATTCCGAATGAGACCCTGGGTTCAGGCGGGATTCAGGAAACCCGCAGCCCACCCAACAGAAGGTCGCTCACCGAATCGGAGCGGGAGGCCAGCCGCGGCCTAACGTTGAGGCAAGTCGGCGAGCGAACCAGGCAGGTGACGGTGCTACCAGATCGAGACGTGGCTCAACTGCAGAGAGTTTGAAATGCGCAGGTCGATCGTTTCGCCAGGAGTCAGAACGAGCCGTGGCGAAACGTACCGTGCTCGGGATCCGATCAGTTCGACCACGAGAATGCAGTCCCGGGTAGCGCTGACAAGCCCTTGAGGGAGCCTGACGGGGGCGTCCCTGCGCATGCTGATGACGGTTCCCACTCGCTGGAGCGATCCACCGGCGACCACGTAGATCTTGGCATCGGCCCAATTGTCATTAGTCACCCGCAGCTGTATGTCCGCTCGCTCGACCGGAAGGACCTCGGGCGCAGCGGTTGGAGCACACGCCCAGAGGGCGACGCAGATGGTCGCGGAAGCCAGCAGTTCGGTCGCCCACATTGTGGCATTGCAGAGTTGCATAGCACGATCCCCGATTCCTTAGGATCGGCAACTGCCGTGCCGGCTTGAATCGTCCTTTCACTCGGCCGAAGTTCTGGGGCGGTACGATGGTGCCAGCGGGGAGCTGAAGTCGGACGAGAGAATGGCATTGACGGCCGGACCCTGAGTACGAATGGATGATGGAAGAAGCCCGCCGAGAGCTGGAGAAACTCGTGCGAGGAAGGTGACACTGGACTGCCATGCTCGGCTGGATCACGCCTCCGCCCAAAGAGCCGACCAAGACCTCGCGAGAGTTGGCACGCGAACGCGCTGCCAAAGTCCGGCAGCTTGCTGGGGCGGGCTACCTGAAGTCGGTGCACATCCGGCGGGCGTTACTGACAGTTCCCCGAGAAGACTTCATCCCGCGCCTCTACCGTGACTACGCCTACGACGAGGTACCGCTGCCGCTCCCGGGCGAGCACGCCACAATCTCGTGTCCCCACAGCTACCCCCTCTTCTACGAACCGCTGGGGCTGGATCGCGGCCAGAGGTTCCTGGAGGTTGGTGTCGGCTCGGGCTATGGATCCGCCGTGGCGCGCGAGGTCGTGGGTGACGACGGCTTGGTGGCCGCGGTCGAGATCGATCCCGTCACGTTCCAGTTCGCCAAGGCCAACCTAGAACGAGCTGGTTATGACGACGTGGTGGTGGTGAACGCCGATGGCTCGCTGGGATACGCACCCCTTCAGCCCTACGACCGAATCGCGGTCACCGCGGCGAGCAAAGCGATACCGCCGCCGTTGATCGAGCAGCTGGCACTCGGAGGACGGGTCATCGGACCGTTGGTTGCCGGCGACGCACAGCGGCTGGTCCTGATCGAAAAAACGGCAACGGGCCTGCGCAAGACCAGACTCTGCAACGTGCTGTATGTCTCCCTTCGAGGGGAATACGGCGCATGAAGGCCGCGGTAGCCGACGAGTGGCTTGACATCCACACGACCCGATACTATTATAGCGTAACGCTATATACGTAGCGCACAGCTAAAAACATAGCGACGGTGCTATCCGTGGCCAAATCCCCGGAATCCCCAGGCCTCAGCCGGCGACAGAGCGAGATCATGGACGTCGTCTACCGCCTCAACGAGGCCACCGTGGCGGAGATCCTCGAGCAGCTGCGGGATCCGCCGACCGACGGAGCGCTCCGTCGGATGCTGCACATCCTGGTCGATCGCGGGCTGGTGGAGGCCCGCTACGACGGACCGCGCAAGGTGTACCGCCCGGTGCAAAAGAAGGAAGAAGCGAGAAAGCGAGCGCTCAAGCGGGTTGCGGAGACGTTCTTCGGGGGCTCTAACGCGCGGCTCATGGCCTCGCTCTTCGAAGAGTCGGCCGGCGATCTCACTCCTGCGGAACGAAAGACGTTGCGGCGGTTGATCGCGAAGGCCAAGGAGGAGGAACGATGACCCCCTCGTTCGGCGCATTGGAGATCGTCCTCGAGACGGCGCTGATCCAGGTGGCGGTCCTGGCGATCCTTTTCTTCTTCCGGAGGATCTCAGCCGCGACGCAGCACCGCCTGCTATCGCTCGCCGTCCTCGCGGTCCTCCTCGTCACCGCCGTGTCACCGTTCGTGCCCGCGCGACGCCTCGGGATCATTCCGGTGGAAGACGCCGTCGGACGCACCGAACGCGTGGCGCCGGTCGAGACCGAGACGCCGCCCGCACCGTCAACCGGCCCCGCGGTGCAGGGGACTCCCGGCACGGCTCCATCGCCGGAGCCCGCCGCGCTCGAGTCCGCGCCCGGCATCGCAGGAGTGCTCGGCACCGTCTGGCTTGCGGGCTCGGGCCTAGTGCTGCTGTGGGTGCTGCTTGGCCTCGCCTACGGCTGGTGGCTGAGCCGGCAGACCCGTCGGCCCGAGAACGCGCGGCTCATGGATCGGTTCCGCCTGGTATTGGAGCGCGTGGGCCTTCGGTCCAACATTGCGCTCGCCGAGTCCGAGCGGCTGAAGATCCCGGTGGTGTTCGGGTGGTTGCGACCGACAGTCATTCTCCCGACGCACGCCAGTCGGTGGACCGACGATCGGCTCCACGCGGTGCTGCTCCACGAAACGGCGCACATCCGGCGCTGGGATCTCGTATACCAGTTCCTCGCCAAGCTGATGTGCGTGATCTACTGGTTCAACCCGCTCACGTGGCTCATCGAGCGGAAGCTCTTTCTGGCCGGGGAGCGGGCCGCCGACGACCAGGTGATCCATCGAGACGTCTCCCCAGCCGAATACGCCGAGCACCTCATGGAGACCTCGGAGGAGTTGGGGGTCGAGCGCACGCCCATCTGGGCGACCGCCGCCATGGCCGAGGGCACCGCCTTCAAGGATCGCATCCTCTCCATTCTGGATCCCAACATCCGGCGAGGAGAACCGAACATGTCCGACCGAACGACCGTCGCACTCTTTGCCGTCGCCATCGTCTTTTCCCTGGTGACGACCAGTCCGTGGAAGGAAGTATCGTTCGTCGAGGCTGTCCCGCCCTCTCCGTCGCCCACCGCGGACGTGGCAGCACCGGCGATCGCTCCATCGGAGGCTTCGCAGGGGGTTGCCGATGACTTCGAGACCTTGGTCCTCATGCTCCGGATGTCCGATCCGAGCATGCGGGAACACGCCGCCACCGCGTTGGGTCGTTTGGGTGACGCGAGAGCCGTGGAGCCGCTGAGTGAGGTGGCCGTCAACGATTCAGTCGCAGCCGTCCGCGAGCATGCATGCACTGCCCTCGGTGAGTTGGGTGACCCGCGGGCACGCCAGGCACTCGCTCGCGTCATGCGATCCGACCCGAGCGCCCGGGTACGCGAACACGCGGCGGAGGCGCTCGGGCGGTTGGGTGACGCCGCGTCCGAGCTGCCTCTCGCCGCTGCGGCGCTCGAGGATCCGGATCCCCGGGTCCGGGAGCACGCGGCAAGCGCGCTCGGCCAGCTCGGTGACCGGCGCGCCCGCGACCCCCTCATCGAAGTGATGCGCACGGATTCGGATGCGAGCGTGCGCGAGCATGGCGCGGTGGCGCTCGGCTATCTGCGAGACCCCGCCGCCTTCGACGTCCTGCTGGAGACGATGCGCGGCCGTGACGTGGAGGATGTGCGGGCACATGCCGCCTTTGCCTTGGGCTTGCTGGGTGACTCCCGCGCGTTGGAACCGCTCCTGGCCGCGCTCCAGAGCGGAAGCGCCGTCATGCGGAGCAACGCCGCCCAGGGACTGGGTGAGCTGGGCGACGCGAGGGCGTTGAGCGCGCTGCGCCAGGCCGGGGATGATGCGGACGAACGGGTGCGCTTCTTCGTACAGGAGGCCATTCGGAAGATTGAAACGCGATGATGCGGATCGTCGCGTTGGCAGCTTCCGTTAGGCTCTTCGCCTTCTGCCGAGCGTGGACCGCACGACAACGAGGAAGAGGGCAGGACGCTGCGTGAGCTACACGCGAAACAGGGTAAGTTGGACTCGGCGTCGCGACCCGCTCACAAGCAGAAAAACAGATCCGCCTCTTGACCCCGGGTCGCCTCGTAGGTGGCCACAAAGTCTCCCGTATCGGTGAACGTGACGGAGAAGGTCATCGTCTTTCCGGAGATCCTTCCCTCGTAGCGGGCGGGACGGGGCTGGGGTGGGTCGTCCACGGGGAAGGGAAGTCCTACACCAGGCGTGCGCGTGCCCGTGACCATGAACCGACCGTCGTCATCGGGGTCGGGCCGTGCGTCCATCGTTCCCGCCGCGCAGTCGTGCACCAGGACGGCTCCATCCGCGGAGACGGTGACCTGAACGCTCCGGCCACCCCAGACGCCGTGAAGCTCGGGGCCCGTGAGGAAGTCGCCGCAGCCAGAGAGGCCAGCTGCGAGCATGATGGTGCATCCCGAAACGAGGGCTCGCCTCATGTGACTCCCTGTGCATTGTGACATGGGATGCTACCCGGAAGAGGGGACGGGTGTTCGCGGCGCATGCCGCAACCAGGCTGAGAGGAGTCTCTAGGAGATCTCAGCCTTATTTCACGCACACTTCATTACCGATGGCCGTCGAGCCAGAAGCTCCGCCGGTGGCCTTGCTAGCCCCGCCGCCGGTCCAGACGCCGCAGTAATACGCCCGCCTGACGACGAGACCTGAGACCGCCGACGGGAACAATCTGCGACGCGACCCTCAGCGTCGCCTTCACCGGCACGGCCAAGGCAGCAGAGTTCGAAGCAGAGTCCGGCGAGACGTATGGGGACTGCTATTACCGTGCAGACTACAAGATCGAAATGACCTTCAGGGCGCCGGGCGCAACCCGTGATGAGAAATCCAAGAAGAACAGCATCTACAGCTTCCGCTGGATGCCAGAAGAAAAGTGTTCGCAGGGCCCGAGAGATGCCCCGTTCGACAGAGCGTGGCAGGAGGGGTTTCTTGAGGCGCTCACGAAGTTCTGGCCGGACAGCAATGTCTCTTTGACAGCACTGGAGTCTTCGGGGGATAGACAACTACAACTCGAGGGACTGAAGTTCTTCGCTTGGCGCTCGGACGGACCGCATCCCCGGGCCGTTCCAAGCGTCATTGCCTTGATCGAGTCTGCGTATCAGGAGCAGCAGCCTGCCGAGACTGCGAGAGAGGCCACATCCGCGTGGGAGAACTCGTTCATTCGCCTCAACGGCCCCATGGCGCTGGAGCACCTCGGAGACCTCGGCCCGTACGCCGGGGAGTTGGTTACCCCGCTCTGCCGGTTTCTGCAGAATCCATCCCCTTCAGTGAGAAGCATTGGTGCCTATGTGCTCAGGAGCATCGGTCCGGCCGCCATCGATGCAGTGCCATTCCTCGTCAGCTCGTTGAGAGAGGCGGTAGCCAGCGAGGAGCGCCACGAGTCCTATGTGGAGGCTCTGAAGAGTCTCACGGGACAGGACTTGGGGAGTGACGCGGAGCGGTGGCAACAGTGGTGGGAGGCTCAGCAGGCGGCTACATCGGAGTAAGGAGGATAAGCAACAGCGCCCGGCCCCGCGCCGGGCGCTGGCTGTGCTCACGGCGGAGTCCGTAGCCCACGCCCCCTGCGGGGCCCCACACGGGTAGGCGGATCGGCTGCCGGGTAGGTGGCTCGAGGGCTCGGACCTGCGACACCACTTGACTAGACCGACTAGTCGGTCTAGTTTGGCTGGGTGCCAGTGACCACTGCCAGGGAAAAGCTCATCGAGTCGGCCACAGGGCTCATGTTGGCGAAGGGGTTCGCCGCCGCCACCGTGGATGAGATCTGCGCCGCGGCCGGTGCGAGCAAGGGGAGCTTCTATCACTTCTTCGATTCGAAGGAGTCGTTGGGACTCGCGACGCTGGATGCCGTCTTCACGCGAATGGTGGAGCGACTTCGGAATGGTCCGCACACGGACATCGAAGACCCGGTTGAGCAGGCATTCGCTTTCTTGGATCACGTAGACAGGGTGGCCCACGAGCTGTGGGGAGACGGGTGCCTCGTCGGGAGCTTTGCGCTCGATGTCGGGGAGTCGAATCCCGCGATTCGTGCGGAAGTCTCGCGCCTGTTCTCCGACCTGAAGCGTGGGCTTGCCGAGTGGTTCCAGCCACTTTGCACAGGTCGTGGGGGCTCTGACGGGCGGTGCGGGGCCGAGCTCGCCGAGCATTTCGTCGAGATTCTGCAAGGCTCGATTGTGCTTGCGAAGGCGCACGATGATTGGGACTATGTGGCCCGAGCGCTTCGACGCTTCCGGCGCTACGTGTCGGGGCAGGCCGCATCCGTTTGATTTTTTTGGGCTTTTCATGGACCGACTAGTCGGTCTACGACGACTCTACCAATTCAACTAATGAGGAGGCTCGCAATGGCTGGTTATGCGAATCCCCACGCCCTCGTCGAGACTGACTGGCTGGCCCGGCATCTGGACGATCCACGGCTTCGGATCGTCGAGGTCGACGAAGACACCGCGGCGTACGGTAAGGGCCACATCAGAAATGCTCTGGCATGGAACTGGACCACCGACCTGCACGCACCGGTTGGGCGGGACTATGTGGATCAGAAGGGTCTCTCGAAGCTCCTGCGAGCGGCCGGCGCGGATCGCGACACGACCATCGTTCTGTATGGAGGCAACAACAACTGGTTCGCCGCCTACGCGTACTGGCTGCTCCGATACCTGGGGTTCGATTCAGTGAAGCTCGTGAACGGCGGCCGGAAGAAGTGGGAGCTCGAGAAGCGCGAGCTCACGCGAGACGTTCCCACCTTCGCTGTCACCGACATGACGGTGAACGGGGCGGTCCGCGAAGACACTCGGGCGTTCCGGGACGACGTGCTCAGCCTCGTGGAGCGAGATGGCGCGTCGTTCGTGGATGTACGCTCTCCGGAGGAGTATAGGGGGGAGAAGCTGGCCCCGGATCACCTTCCTCAGGAGCAGTCCCAGGTACCTGGACACATCCCGGGCGCCGTGAACATCCCGTGGGCCAAGGCCACCAACGACGACGGCACGTTCAAGTCGACCGACGAGCTGCACGCACTCTACGGCGGCGCCGGGATCACTCCGGACAAGGAGGTGGTCGCGTACTGCCGCATCGGGGAGCGTTCATCGCACACGTGGTTCGCGCTATCGGAGCTGTTGGGATACACGAAGGTGAAGAACTATGACGGTTCGTGGACAGAATACGGGTCCTTGGTCGGGGCCCCCGTCGAAATGGGGTAGGGAAGGTCTCGGTGCGGGCGCCGACGGAACCCGTTATTGAGACATGGCCCAACGCGATCTTCCGCACACCTGCCGAAACAATCAGAGATGGAGGTGAGAACATGCCGCGCTTTCTGGATATCCATACGGTACGGGGCGTCGGGCGAGAGGCAATCCTTCAAGCGTGCACCGCTATGAAGGCAGCTCCGGGTGTGGATTTCATTGCCTGCCACTACGACTTGGGTGAGGGCAAGGTCTTTTGCCTAACCGAAGCGCAGAGCGAGGAGGTTGTCCGTGAAGCACATGTGAACATCAACCTCCCGTACGAGTCAATCCGCCCGGTGGTACCGATCACACCTGCTGACCTGGCGTAGGGGGCTACAAGCCGAGCATCCGATCTGGGCAGGCTGCTCAACGGTGGGAATGCTGACCGGATCGTAGCGCGCTGATAGCATCTGCACCGCCAAAGCGTGCCAGCGGCCGCCTCGCTTCGTGGACTGTTTCGGCAGTCCCGCGCAAGCCCGGAAGTCGAGGGCGCCTGCGACGACATCCGGGGTTGTGAAAACCCGGCAGATGACGCGCTAGGCGTGTGCCTTCAGCCGCGCGGCCACCCGTTCCTGGGATTGCGAAAGAGACTCTGCGTTCAGGCGGGGTTCACGTCGCGCGCAACCCACCCAACAGAAGGTCGCTCACCGAATCGGAGCGGGAGGCCAGCCGGATGTTCTTCCGCGAGAGCACCCAGTCGGTGGCCATCTCGTCCAAGATGCCGAACACCACCTTGGCGACGAACAGCGCGTCCACGTCTGGTCTGAACACCCCGGCGGCCTTCCCGTCTTCGACGACCTGCGCGATGAGGGCGAGATAGTCCCGGATGCGGCTCCGGGAAAACAGCTCCAGGACATGGAGGGTGTGGCGAAACTCCACCTGGAAGATCACCGCCAGGTCGCGATCCTCCCCCAACAGCGTGAGGTGCAACGCCACGATGCGCCGCAACGTCTGCTCGGGATCGCCGGCGCCCTCCTCCACAATCCACCGTGCCTCGTCGGCGAAGCGCTGCATCGCGCGCTCGAAGATGGAAACGAGGATGTCTTCCTTGCCCTTGAAGTAGAGATAGATGGTCCCGTCGGCCACGCCGGCCCGGCCGGCGATGTCGGACACCGTGGTGCGATAGTACCCCCGCCCGGCGATCTCCACGACCGCGGCGTCCAGAATCCGCTCTCGCTTGGCTTCCTTCCGCTCGGCGTTCATGCTGGCTGAGACGGCTCCAAAAGTGAATGATCACTCACTATATCCGGCGGCTGTGGCCGCTCCGACGCCCCATCCGCCCCCACCAGGATAGCTACGCCTTTCCTCTGTGACAAGCATCACTGACGCCGAGCGGGCCGGTTGACAGGTTTATTGAGGGGCATTACGCTAATGAATAGTCATTCAGTTTTTTCTGCCGGGGGTCCCCATGAAGAGGCAAGTCCGCAAGGTCGCGGTCCTCGGGTCCGGCGTGATGGGCAGCGCCGTAGCCGCGCACTTCGCCAACGCCGGCATCCCGTCGCTGGTGCTGGACATCGTTCCCAAGGAACCCAGTGGGCCTGAGAAGGCCGCCGGGCTCACCCTGAAAGACCGGGCGGTTCGTGACCGAATAGCCGCCGACTCGGTGCAGGCTCTCCGCAAGGCCAGGCCAGCCCCCCTGTTCACACCGAAGCGATTGGCCCTCATCGAGGTCGGCAACCTGGAGGACGATCTGTCCCGCCTAGGAGAGGCGGACTGGGTGGTGGAGGTGGTGAAGGAAGACCTGGAGATCAAGAAAAAGGTCCTGGCCGCCGCCGCCCCTCACATCGGTCCCGAGGCGATTCTGTCCACCAACACGTCGGGCCTGTCGCTGGCCCAGATGGCCTCGGTCCTGCCCGACACGCTACGGCCCAGATTCCTCGGCACGCACTTCTTCAACCCGCCGCGCTACATGAAACTGCTGGAGGTCATCCCCACCGCGGACACCGCCGCCGAGGTGCGCGATTTCGTGGAGTCCTTCGCCGGCACGCGGTTGGGCAAGGGGATCGTTTGGGCCAAGGACACGCCCAACTTCATCGCCAACCGCATCGGCGTCCACGCGATGATGGTGACCTTGCGGGTGATGCAGAAGATGGGACTCACCGTCGAGGAGGTGGACGCCCTGACCGGCTCGGTGCTGGGCCGGCCCAAGACGGCAACGTTCCGGCTGGCGGACCTGGTGGGGCTCGACACCTTCCTCCACGTCGCCGACAACGTCCTCCGCAACACCCCAGACGACGAGAGCCGCGACGTCTTCGCCGCCCCCGAGTTCCTCGAGCGGATGGTGGAGAAGGGACTGCTGGGCCGAAAGAGTGGCGCCGGCTTCTATAAAAAGGTAAAGGGGGCCAAGGGCTCCGAGATCCTGACCCTGGACCTGGAGACCCTCGAGTACCGCGAGGGAAAGAAAGCCTCCTTCCCGGAGCTGGAGCCGCTCAAATCCATCGAGGATCCCACCGGGCGTCTCGCCAAACTCGTCTTCGGCAAGGGCCGCGCGGCCGAGGCGACGTGGAAGATGCTGGCGGCCACGCTCTCGTACGCGGCCATGCGCGTGGGCGAGATCTGCGACGACATCTCGGCGCTGGACCGGGCCATCCGCTGGGGGTTCAACTGGGGCATGGGCCCCTTCGAGGTATGGGATGCCCTGGGCTTTCGCACCGTCACCGAGCGTCTCCAGGCCGAGACGTACCCCCTGCCCGAGTGGGTCAGGAACCTGTACGACGGAGGTGCCGAGACCCTCTATCACCGGGAGAACGGGAAGGTCCAAGTGCCCACGGGCCAGGCGGGCTGCCTGGCGACAGTGCCGGCCGACCCGCGGGTCCACGACTTCGAGATCCTGCGGAAGAACGGCAACGAGATCCGGCGCAACCCCGGCGCGAGTCTGCTCGATCTGGGCGACGGCGTGTTCGGCCTCGAGTTCCACTCGAAGATGAACGTCATCGGCCAGGACACGATTTCCATGATGATGACGGCATGCGAGGAGGCCGAATCCAACGGGCAGGCGCTGGTGGTGGCCAACCAGGCAGAGAACTTCAGCGCGGGCGCCAACCTGATGCTCCTGCTGATGGAGGCTCGGGAGGGGAACTGGGACGAGATCGATGCCATCGTCCGTCAGTTTCAGGCGGCCACCAACCGCCTCGAACAATGCGCCGTTCCGGTGGTCACGGTTCCCCACGGCTTGACGCTGGCTGGAGGGTGCGAAGTCATCATGGCGGGGAACGCCGTCCGCGCCGCTGCGGAGGCGTACGTGGGTCTGGTGGAGGTGGGCGCCGGCGTGATTCCGGCCGGCGGGGGGTGCACGCGCCTCTACAAGCGCAACCTGTCCGCCGTATCCGATGCGTCGGACGTCTACCCCGCGCTGCGGAAGACATTCGAGACCATCGGGATGGCCAAGGTGGCCACGTCGGCAGAGGAGGCGCGCGACCTGAATTTTCTGCGGCCGCAGGACACGTGGTCGATGAACGGCGACCACCGGGTGGCCGATGCGAAGGACCTGGCGCTGGCTATGGCCAGTGCGGGCTTCGAGGCGCCAAAGCCGGAGCGGGAGATTCCCGTGATGGGCAAGGCGGGTGTCGCCCTCATCGAATCCGTTCTCTTCAACATGCAGCAGGGCAGGTACATCTCCGAGCACGACGGCAAGATCGGGCGGGAGCTGGCGGGAATCCTGAGCGGCGGAAACGTACCCGGCCCGACGACCGTTTCGGAGCAGCACCTCCTCGACCTCGAGCGCGAGAGCTTTCTGAGATTGTGCGGCGAGCGGAAGAGCCTCGAACGCATGCAGGCGATACTCGAGACCGGCAAGCCTCTGCGGAACTGACGGAAGGGAGAAACGAGCCATGCGAGAAGTGGTAGTGGCCCTGGCGCTCCGGACCCCCGGCGGCCGGGCGAAGAAGGGGACCTTCCGGCAGACCCGCCCCGACGACTTGGGGGCGGCGGTGATCCGCGCGCTCCTCGAGAAAGCGCCGAACCTGGATCCTGCACGGATCGACGATGTCGTGATCGGTTGCGCCATGCCCGAGGGCGAGCAGGGGCTCAACGTGGGCCGGACCCTGGTGCTCCTCGCCGGGCTGCCCGACAGCGTTCCCGGCATGACGGTGAACCGCTTCTGTTCCTCCGGTCTGGAGACCATAAACCTCGGCGCCGCGGAGATTGCGTTGGGTCAGGCGGACGTGGTGATCGCCGGCGGCGTGGAATCAATGACCTTGGTGCCGATGGGCGGGTTGCGGTACCTGCCCAACCCGACGATGGCGGCGGAGGCGCCCGGCACCTATCTGAACATGGGGCTCACCGCCGAGTGCCTCGCCGAGCGGGACGACATCAGCCGGGAGGCACAGGACGCCTTCGCGTACGACAGCCACATGAAAGCCGTGGCGGCTCAGAAGGAGGGGAAGTTCGACGCGGAGCTGGTGCCCGTGAAGACCGCAGTGAACGACCCCGGACCCGACGGCAAGCCGGCAGTCCGGGAGCTGGTACTGGACCGGGACGAGGGTCCGCGGGCCGACACCACCCCCGAGGCCCTGGCAAAGCTCAAGCCCGCGTTCAAGGCGGGCGGCACGGTCACCGCCGGAAACGCGAGCCAGATGACGGACGGAGCGGCGGCAGTGCTGTTGACCACCCCGGAGGTGGCGGCGGAGCTGGAGCTCGAGCCTCTGGCCCGGTGGGTGGGCTATGCGGTGGCCGGCGTCCCTCCGGAGATCATGGGGATCGGCCCGGTGAAGGCGGTCCCCAAGGTGTTGGAGCGCGTAGGACTGCGGCTCGACGACATGGACGTCATCGAGCTCAACGAGGCTTTTGCCGCCCAGAGCCTGGCCGTTCTCAAAGGGCTGAGCCTGGATTCGAAAGACCCACGCCTCAACGCCAATGGCGGGGCCATCGCGCTGGGCCACCCGCTGGGATGCACCGGCGCCAAGCTGACGGCCACGGCCCTCCACGAGCTGCGCCGCCGCAACGGCCGGTACGCCATGGTGACCATGTGTATCGGCACCGGCATGGGGGCAGCCGGCATCTTCCAAGCCATGTGACCGCGCGCTAGCGCGGAGGAGAATCCCATGCCCGACCAGAAAGGGTACCCCACCGGCGGCCAGTTCCTCCTGGCGGACACCGCACCCGCTGACGTCTTCACCCCCGAGGACTTTGACGAGACGCAGCGTATGATCGCGGACACGGTGCGCGAATTCATCGAGCGGAGCGTCACGCCGCACCGCGAGGAGATCGAGTTCCACAAGAATGTGGCGCTCGCGAAGCCGATGCTCCGGGAGGCCGGTGACGCCGGTATCCTGTCGCTCGACGTGCCCGAGGAATACGGCGGCATGGGTTCGGACAAGGCCACGACCATGCTCGTGAGCGAGACCATGTCCGGGGCAGGCAGCTTCGTGGCCAGCCACGGTGCTCACACCGGTATCGGGACGCTTCCCATCGTGTACTTCGGCACGAAGGAGCAGAAGGAGCGATACCTACCCAAGCTGGCGACGGGTGAGCTGGTGGCGGCGTACGCCCTCAGCGAGCCGGGCTCCGGTTCGGACGCCCTGGCCGCCCGAACCACCGCGGTCCTCACCGACGACAAGCAGTTCTACGTCCTCAACGGCACCAAGCAGTACATCACCAACGCCGGCTTTGCCGACGTCTTCATCGTGTTCGCCAAGGTGGACGGCGAGCAGTTCACCGCGTTCATCGTGGACCGCGACTCTCCCGGTGTCACCATCGGCCCCGAGGAGATGAAGATGGGACTCAAGGGGTCGTCAACGTGCGCGGTGATCATGGAGGACGCCAAGGTGGCCTGATCCGGGCCAAGATCGCCGACATTGCCGCTCGCACCTTCGTGTCCGAGTCGATGGTGTACCGAACCGCCGGCCTCATGGATTGCGCGATCGGCCGCATCGACCGCGCGGCCGAGACCTTCGACCGCGAGGCCATCGGGCAAGTGGAGGAGTTCACCATCGAGTGCTCCATCATCAAGGTCTTCGCCAGCGAGTCGCTGGCCCTGGCGGCAGAGGAAGGGCTCCAAATGCTGGGTGGGTACGGCTTCTGCGAGGACTATCCGTTGGAGCAGATCTACCGGGACGAACGGATCAACCGGATCTTCGAGGGAACCAACGAGATCAACCGGATGCTGATCCCCGGAATGATCCTCAAGAAAGCGTTGAAGAACGAGCTGCCGTTCTTTGCCGCGGCCAAGCAGGTGGCCGCGGAGCTCCTAGGCCCACCCGAATTCGCAGACGCCGGCGAGCCGGGCTTCCTCGAGGAAGAAACCAAACTGGTCTCCGCGATGAAGAAGGCGTGCACGGCCGCCCTCGGCTTCGCGGCCCAAAAACACGGGGAGAACATCAAGGACCAGCAGGAGGTTCTCTCAGACGCGGCTGACATGGTCATGGAGACGTACGCGTGTGAGAGCGGTTTGCTGCGGGCACGCAAGAAGGCCTCCAGGGATGGTGAGGAGAGCGCGCGTTCCATGGCCGACATGCTCACGCTGTACGTGCACGACGCAATGGATCGCGTGGCGATCTGGGGCCGCAACGTCCTGGCTCAAAGTGCGGAAGGAGACGAGCTGCGGACGATGATGGCGGGGTTGCGCCGGCTCACGAAACACGTTCCGGTCAACCGGGCGCGGCTCCATAACGACATTGCTGGGCGAATCGTGGAGGCGGGGCGCTACGTGGTGTGACCCCTCTCAACCACTCGAACCACCGATCGGCACAGCGGCGGGCTCATGCCGTGGGTAGAAATCCGTGATCATGGACATGGCCACCGTGTCGTACTCTCACAGGGAAGCTGCCGAATGGGAAGCGCCCGAGGCGAAAGTCGTAAGACTCGAGACCTACTACGACCCTCGACTCATGACTACGGAGTCTCAACCTCCCTTCTCAGCCCTGCAGCCTGAGCGGCAGCTCTCGCAAACGTTTGCCGGTCAGGGCCGCCACCGCATTCGCCACTGCCGGCGCGATCGGGGGCACGGCTACCTCGCCGACGCCACCCAGTCTTTCTACGCTCGGCACGATGTGAGTCTCGACCCGGGGCATCTCGTTCATGCGCAATACTACATAGTCGTGGTAGTTCGATTCCTGCACCCGGCCTTCCTTCACGGTGAGCTTGCTGTGCAGCGCCGCACTCAACCCGAACGCGACGCCCGACTCCATTTGTGCCGCGATCGTCTCGGGGTTGACGACGATGCCACAGTCGATGGCGCACACCACCCGGTGCACCCGGATCTTCCCGTCCTCTACCGAAACCTCGGCCACCTCGGCTACGAAGCTGCCGAACGATTCGTGCACCGCCACCCCGCGCGCCCGGCCCTGGGGTAAGGGCGATCCCCAGCCGGCCTTCTCTGCGGCCAGATTCAGCACGCCGAGATGGCGCGGATGGTCTCGGAGCAGGCGGCGGCGGTAGGCGACCGGATCCTGGCCGGCCGTCTGTGCCAGCTCGTCGATCAGTGTCTCCATGACGAAGGCGCTGTGGGTGTGTCCCACCGAGCGCCACCACAGAACCGTGATCGGTGTTTTGGGAGAATGGAGGCCGATCCGGTGATTCGGGATCGCCGACAAGTAGGGCGAATCGGCCACGCCCTCGACGGAGGCTGCGTCGATCCCATTGGTGACCAACGCCCCCTCGAACGCCGTCCCGGCGGCGATCGACTGGCCGACGATGGTATGGCCCCAGGCGACGGGCATGCCGTCATCGCCGAGCCCGATCTGGGCCCGGTGCACAAAGGCCGGGCGATAGTAACCGCCGCGCACGTCGTCCTCGCGGCTCCAGACGACCTTGACCGGCTTGCCGCTGTTCTTGGCGACGTGTACGGCTTCGACGACGAAGTCCGACGTCGCGTTGGCCCGCCGGCCGAAGCCGCCGCCCAGGAAGGTGGTGTGGATCTCGATCTGTTCGGGGCTCAAGCCTGTGATCTTGGCGGCGAGTTGTTGGTCCTGGCCCTGGAACTGGGTGCCGGTCCAGATCTCGCACTTGTCTGGCCCGATACGCACGGTGCAGTTGAGCGGCTCCATCGGCGCATGCGCTAGATAGGGTACGGCGTACTCGGCCTCGATCTTTGTTGCTGCCGTGGGCATCGCGGCGTCGACGTCACCGGCATTCGCCGCGGGCAGTCCAGGGGTAGTGGCCTGGCGGCTGAATTCCTGACGCAGCGCATCGCTGTCCAGGGTCGCGCCGGTGCCCGGGTCCCACTCGATCTCGAGTGCCGCGCGGCCGCGACTGGCCGCCCAGAAATGGTCGGCAAGCACGGCCACCCCGCTGGGAACCTGAACTACCTCGCGCACGCCGGGCTCGGCCTCGGCCTTGGTCGCGTCGAACGACTTGACCTTGCCACCGAATACCGGCGAGCGTGCGACGACGGCTGTGAGCAATCCGTCAAATTGGACGTCCATGCCGAACCGGGCACGGCCCGTGATCTTCTCCGGCGTGTCGAGGCGCTTGGTCGGCTTGCCGATGATCTTCCAGTCCTTGGCGTCCTTGAGCTTCACCGACGCGGGAGCCGGAAGCTGGGCGGCGGCATCGGCCAATTTACCGTAGCTCGCCCGCTTGCGGCCGGCCATGACTACTCCGTTCTCGGTGCGGCAGTCGGAAGCGGGCACGCCGAATCGCTGGGCCGCGGCCTCGACCAGGAGCGAGCGGGCAAGAGCGCCGGCCTCGCGGTAGCGCTGGAATTCCGACCAGGTGGTGCTCGATCCACCGGTAACCTGAATGCCAAACGCGGTGTGTGCGTAGACCGGCGCGGCCGGAGCGTGCTCGACCTTGATCTTCGACCAGTCGGCGTCCAGCTCCTCGGCGATCAGCATCGGTAACGAGGTCCAGATTCCCTGACCCATCTCGGAATGCGCCGAGAGCACGGTGATGGTGTCATCGCTGCCTATGCGCAAGAATGCATTTGGTACAAATGGATCGGCGCCTGGCGCGGGCGCTGCCAGCGCGAAGCGCTTGGCGCCGGGGGCCACGAACGCGATCACGAGGCCGCCCGAGACGGCGGCGCTGGTCTTGAGGAAGTCGCGGCGGGTGGGATTTGGCGTGACGGTCACGGGTCAGGCTCCTTTCAACTGCACAATCGTCTGCACAATCGTCGCGCGGTCAGGTGGCGTGGCTCCACCGGGCTCAACCTCCGGACAATTCGGCGGCGCGATGCACCGCATCGCGGATCCGCTGGTAGGTACCGCAGCGGCAGATATTCCCCGTCATTGCAGTGTCGATATCGGCATCGCTGGGATCCGGCTTCTCGGCCAAGAGGGCCGCGGCCGCCATGATCTGCCCCGACTGGCAGTAGCCGCACTGCACCACGTCCAGCTCAGCCCAGGCGCGCTGCACCGGGTGGCCGCCGTCGGGCGACAGCCCTTCAATTGTCGTAATTGCCTTGCCCTCGGCGGCGGAGACCGGGGTGATGCACGAGCGCCGTGCTGCCCCGTCCAGGTGCACCGTACAGGCGCCGCACTGGGCGATCCCGCAGCCGAACTTGGTCCCGGTCAGGCCGGCGAGGTCACGCAGGACCCAGAGGAGCGGCATGTTGGGAGGCGCATCGACGTCGTGCTGGGTGCCGTTGATGGTCAGCTTCATGAAACCCTCGTGGTGAATCTCTCGGCAGGATAAACGGGATCGCAGACCCGAACTGTTTTCCGATGTGCGCGATGCCCAATCTGAGCGATGTCCCGGAAACCACAAGAGCCCGGCCATTCCGAGGCCGCGCCCTTCGTCCCGTCTGGTCCCGTCCTGTCCTGACCTAGCTCACCCTCCGTTCGGGCATCTCGGTACACGCTGGCCGAGCGTGTGTGCAGGACGGAACGCCGACTGGTCGATGGTGAAGTCATCCGGTGCGGCCCGAGCCAGTGTGACGTCTCTCTGGAAGTACGCGGACAGCACGCGGTCGACCTCACGAGAGCCGCTGGCCACCGACGTGCCCGTTCGGCAGCGTGAGCACTGGTGGCAGCTCCCGTCCAGACTGTGGTGGCTCGACGGAAATTCCCCACAAACCCTAGCCACCCCCCTCCTGATACCGCATCTTGGTGACGACATTACGAAAAGTCGCTCAGCTGACAATTCCACCGCCCATCTCAACCCGCACCCAGCTTGGTCACTTTCACGGAATTAGACTGGCTCTGGGCCGGTGCGTTCCTGCTGTTGATGGTGGGAGGCGCGTTCTTCTTCTACCGACTGGCGCGGCGCTCCGAGTCCGACTTCTTCCTGGCTGGCCGCGGCCTGCCCTGGTGGCTGCCGGCCTCGTCGGTGTTCAGCACCCACACGGCCACGGACACCCCCATGTGGGTGACCGGCGTCATCTACGCCCACGGGTTGCGCGGCCTCTGGTACACGTTCTTCACCGCCTGGACCGCCATCGCCTCGTTCGTCTCAGCCCGCATCTTCCGCCGCTCGCTGGCCTACACGCAGGCCGAGTGGCAGGTCATGCGGTTCGGCGGGCTGGGCGCCGAGCTGCTCCGCGGCTGGATGGCCGGCTGGCAGGTGTTCATGAACATGTTCATCCTCGGCTGGGTGGGCATAGCCATGGGCAAGGTGGGAGCTCTGGTGTTCGGCTGGCCGGTTTGGGTGGGCCTGGTGATTCCCAGCGCCATCACCGCCATCTACACATTGGCCGCTGGTTACTGGGGCGTCGTGATGGGCGACTTCCTGCAGGGGATCGTCGCCATCGTCGCTATCACGCTGGTCACGGTGGTGGGCCTCTGGGCGGTGGGTGGTCCCGCCGAGGTCCCGGCGCGTCTCGCCGACATGGGCGAAGCATGGCGGCTCGATGTCTTTGCATTCACCGGAGTATTCGGCGGCGAGTTTCCCGCCGCGTGGTGGCTGACGATGCTGGTGATCGCGGTGATCGGCGGGTTCGGTATGGGCACCAGCATCGACTGGTATGTGGAGGCGCAGCGCATCCAGTCTGCCAAGACGGTGCGCGACGCGAGCTACGGGCTGTGGGCCGGCGGCGCGCTCACGTTGGTGCGCAACGGCTTCTGGGCCGCCGTCATCCTGGCCTTCTTCGTGCTGGCACCCAACCTGACCAACGTGGCGGAGTACGAACTGGGCTGGTTCCGGATGGGGTTCGAGCTTCTACCGGTGGGCATGGTGGGCGTGTTCATGGGTGCGATCCTGGCCATCCACCTGTCGACCATATCGAGCCACCTGAACCTGGGGGCACTCTACTTCACCCGCGACCTCTACCAGCGCTACATCAATCCCAAGGCTTCCGAGCGCAGGCTGGTCTGGATGGGCCGGGCCGCGACGTTCGTGCTGCTGCTGGGCTCGTTCTTCTACGGGCTCATGATGGAGGAGATCACCGCCTGGCTCATCTTTGCACTCTGGCTGATGATGGCGGGCATCTGGTTGCCCAACATCCTTCAGGTCGTCTGGTGGCGGTTCAACGCCTGGGGCTATCTGGCGTCCTGGATGGCCAACCTGGGCGTCTCCTGGCTGGTGGTCTGGATACTCCCGGCCTTCGGCGTCATCCCGCCGCTTCCCGACTACGGACAGTTCTGGCTGCTGATGGCGTTGGGCGCCGTCGTGTTCCTCCCGGCCACGCTGCTCACACCGCCGGAGAAGATGGACCACCTGGTCCACTACTACGTGCAGACGCGACCGCTGGGCTGGTGGGGTCCCGTGCAGCGCGAGGCGGAGCGGCGCGGCCTCATCGCGCCGCAGACGAAGCGGGAGCAAGTCGGGGGGCGGCCGCTCATCCGCCGCACCTGGACGCCGGAGGAAGCCGAGGACTGGAGCCGCGAGGACTGGATGGCCATCGTCCTGTCGCCCATCGTGTATGCACTGATCATCATCGGCGTGGCGCGCCTGCTGCTCGGCCAACTCGACGGTGCGCTGATCACGCTGGGCGCCATTGCCGGGGGGTTCATCCTCTATTGGATCATCGATCCCAAACTGCGAGCGGTCTCCGTCGAGTACGAGGCGAAGCAGGCGAGGTACCTGGAGGAACTGGAGCGGAGCGTGCGTTGGGATCAACGTGCGCTCGACGCCACTGCGGAGGGCTAGAAGATGGACCGCGGAATTGCCACTCTGATAGGAATGAGCATCGCCTACGTCGCGTCGTTCGCGGGCCTGGCGTTTGCCTACTGGGGCTGGAAGAAGCACCTGCGAACCGAAGCCGGGAGGGAGGACGCAGGATGATGTCGGCTACCACCGCGGCCCTCGCCATCCTCATGCAGTCCGGCGACATCGCTCCTTTGCCGGCCGAGTCGCCTATCGGTGGTCCACTCTGGAGCTATGTCGTTCCGGCGGCCCTGCTGGGCGTCGCCAGTCTGGGAACCCTCATGCTCTACCGGCACTTCGCTAGGCTGGAGAGCCAGGGCAACAGGTCAGACCAGGAAGTGCCACGGTAATTGTCACGTACGGCATCCGAGTCGCATCACCCATCCGCTTTGTCGGTTGAGCTGTCGATTTAGCACGGTGTGACGTCTCGGTGTGCCTCCAGCCGCCCGGCCACCTGTCCCGTTGGAGATAGGCTAATCCTTGATTAGGCCCTTGCTCCACCAGTGGGCCTCATTGGGCACGCGTCCGAGCGCCGAGTGGCCCCCATCGCTGGTTTCCATAGTGGTGCGGCAGGCGCTGCAGCGTCGACTGCGGGCTGCCGTCGCCGAAGTCCCAGCTCCACGCCGTGGGAGGTTCCCTTAAGGGTGGTAATTGGAGTACGTCTCACCGGTCGCTCAGTTACTGTACTCCACGTGTAGCAACGGGGCGGCGGCGGGAACGCCGTCAAACGAGTCCGCCACCCGCTCCCCGGTGCCGGTGATGATGATCACCAGCGAGTTGCCGCTCGCCCACCCGCCCCGGTTCACGATCTCTTGAATGACTGCGGCCAGATCGGGGGTCCGCTGATCAGGCCCCGCTTCGCCCGAGGTTGCCCACGGCACCGGGGCCCAGGGCACGGCGGCGCTGGTCCGGCTCCGGGAGGAGATGTTGTTGGTGGCCATGCCGAACGTCCCCGCGTGATCCGTCGCCTCCCCCTCGATCGTCAGAGACGTGGTCCCCGACGCCGTCGCGTCCACCTGGAACTGCACATAGGCGTTGCTAATCGAGGCTCCCTGGGGGATCGCGACCTCGTTGAAACGCATGCCCACCGTCTGGTCCCCTCCACGATCGAAGACCAGTTCGAGGTCGCTGCTGTTCAGATACATCTCCCCGCCGGCAAACTCTTCTGCGTCATCGGAACTGGCCGCGAC
>JBDHDH010000052.1:0-24385 GCA_039591615.1 Gemmatimonadota bacterium
ACACGCGGGTGATGTCACACCGCTCCCAGACTTCACCCGCCCGAGCCACGGCCACGCCAGTGACCACCCGGTGCTCCCGTCCAGCTAGCGCGCACAGCATGCGCTCTGCGTCTGTCCGCGACACCGGTTTCCCGAGCACTTGGTCGTCGAGCACAACCACCGTGTCCGCTGCCAACACTAAGTCGCGCGGGCGACGCTCGGCGACGACCAGGGCCTTCTCGCGCGCCAGCCGGGCCGCGTGCAGCTCCGGCACCTCAGCAGGCTCGTAGCGCTCATCCACGTGCGGCTGGTCGACGACGTGCTGGATCCCCAGCTTCTCCAACAGCTCTCGGCGACGCGGTGAGCTTGAAGCGAGAACGATCGTCATCGCTCGAGAATCAGGGTAACTGGGCCGTCGTTGACGAGCTCCACATCCATCATCGCGCCGAATACCCCTTGTTCCACCAGACAGCCGCGGGATCGCAGCGCGCCCAGAAACTCCTCATAGAGCCGCTCCGCCAGCTCCGATGGAGCGGCGGAGACGAACGATGGTCGTCTCCCTTTTCGCGCATCGCCATAGAGGGTGAACTGCGATACCACGAGCAAGCCCCCTCCGCAATCCCCGAGATCGTGGTTCATCCGACCTTCCGCGTCCGGAAACACCCGGAGCCCCACGATCTTGTCCGCCATCCACTCCACTTCTTGGTGGCCATCGTCACGGGTAAACCCGACGAGAACGAGGAATCCCCTCTGGATGGCACCCGTGACATGCCCGTTCACGGTCACCGACGCACGCGAGACACGCTGGAGAACGACTCTCACCCGTCAGCCTTTCCCTTGACCCGACTCAACAACCGGCCCGCTGGGCCGCGAACGGGTTGGCACGGTCTCGTTCGGTCGTTCCGCCAGTCGGTCTACTCCACCGTCACCGACTTTGCCAGGTTCCGCGGCCGATCGACGTCGCAGCCTCGCCGCACGGCCACGAAGTAGGCAAAGAGTTGAAGGGGAAGGACGGACAGAACCGGTGTCAGGGGATCCAACGTTTCGGGAATCGTGAGGATATGATCTGCCAGGTCGGCGATCTGGCGATCACCCTCGGTAACCACGGCGAACACGCGGCCGCGGCGTGCCTTCACCTCTTCGAGGTTGGAGAGGATCTTCTGGTACACCTTGTCCCGGGGGGCGATGAACACGACCGGCATGAGTTCGTCGATGAGAGCGATGGGCCCATGCTTCATCTCCGCCGCAGGATACCCCTCGGCGTGGATATAGGAGATCTCCTTCAGCTTCAGCGCCCCCTCCAGGGCCACGGGAAAGTTGTAGCCCCGGCCGAGGTAGAGGGCGTTCTGTGCCCGCATGAAAGCCTGCGCGAGGGCTTCCGTCTTCTTGGCGTTCGCAAGCACCGCTGCGACTTGCTCTGGAAGCCGCTGCAACGCCCGGACGATCTCGCGCCCTTGAAGAACGGAGAGCGCCCGGAGCCGTCCCAGCCGAAGCGTGAGCAGCGCCAGCGAGACGACCTGGCAGGTGAATGCCTTGGTGCTCGCCACTCCGACCTCGGGCCCAGCGTGGATGTAGATCCCGCCATCGACGTCCCGAGCCAAGCTGCTCCCTACCACGTTCACGATGCCCAGCGTGCGGGCACCTCGCTTCTTCGCTTCCCGCACGGCCGCCAAGGTATCGGCTGTTTCGCCGCTCTGGGAGATTCCGATGACCAAGGTGCGATCGTCGACGATCGGGTTCCGGTAGCGAAACTCTGACGCGTACTCTACCTCCACTGGAATCCGGGCGAGCTCTTCCAGCATGTACTCTCCGATTAGCGCGGCATGCCAAGATGTTCCGCAGGCGGTGAGAACGATGCGATCGAACTCCAGGAGCTCCTTGTCCCCGACGTTCAAGCCAGCGAGCCGTGCGGAGCCTTCATCTTCCAAGAGGCGGCCGCGGAGCGCGTTCCGGATGGCGTCTGGCTGCTCCATGATCTCCTTGAGCATGAAGTGGGGATAGCCCCCACGCTCGAGTGTGGCGGTATCCCATTCCAGCGTGGTCACCAACTTCTCGACTCGGGTCGTTTCCAAATCGGAGATGTGATAGCCATCGCGCGTGAGCACGGCGATCTCGCCATCGTCGAGATAGACGACCGAGCGCGTGTGCTCGAGAATCGCCGCGCCGTCCGATGCGACGAAGTACTCGTCCTCGCCGAGCCCGAGAAGGAGGGGCGACCCGTGGCGCGCTGCCACGAGCGTGCCCGGCTCCCGCGTCGAGAGCACTGCGATCCCGTAAGCACCCTCGACTTCCTTGAGGGCCGCCGCGACCGCACCCTCGAGAGAGTCCTCGAAGGTCTCCTCGATCAGATGAGCGAGGACCTCGGTGTCGGTGTCAGACCGAAACCGATGCCCTCGTTGTGACAGCACCTCTCGGAGCGCCGCTGCATTCTCGATGATCCCGTTGTGCACCAGCGCGATCGCACCGCCACAGTCGGTGTGGGGATGGGCGTTCGCCTCGTCGGGAACGCCGTGGGTAGCCCAGCGCGTGTGTCCCAGCCCGGTGCGGCCCCGAGGCAAGCTGTCACCGAGGCGATTTTGGAGATCGCCGATCCGCCCTGCGATCTTCTCGACCAGCAGGCCGCCGTTTTCGAGAATGGCGAGACCGGCCGAGTCGTACCCGCGGTATTCCAGGCGACGCAGCCCGTCGAGGAGCAGCGGCACCGCCTCCCGGCGTCCGACATAGCCAATTATTCCACACATGACTCGGCTTGCTCCCCTTCGAGCAGTTCACGTGCGCTCCTGATGAGATCCTCCGCGGCGCTCCGCCTCGGCGCCTCGGCGATGATCCGTACAATCGGTTCGGTGCCAGAGGGTCTCACGTGGAGCCACCGGTCGGGCCATGCCAACCGCAGCCCGTCTTGTCGATCAGGCACGGCATCGTTGAACCGCCCCTCGAGTGCGCCGTATATCGCAGCGACCTCCCCATGCCGGGGTGCCTTCGCTTTGACGATAACATAGCGCGGCTGAGCGGCGACGAGCTCGCTCACCGAGGACCCCGTTTGGACCAGCAGTTGCAGCACGAGGGCCGCCGCAATTGGAGCGTCACGCCCGAAGTGAAGCGCCGGCAGGATGACCCCTCCGTTCCCCTCTCCCCCGATCACCGCACCTGCTGTCCGCATGGCGCGAGCGACATTGGCTTCACCGACCGGCACCCGGCTCACCCCCACGTCGAACGGAAGTGCGGCATCGTCCACAACGAGGGACGTCGACAGGTTGATCACCACCGGTCCCCGTTGACTGGCGAGGACCGCTCGCACGGCGAAGGCGAGGGTGTAGTCCTCTCCGATCGGCGTGCCCTGTTCGTCCACTACTGCCAGTCTATCCACGTCGGGATCCACCGCGATCCCGAGATCGGCATTCGACTCTTGTACCAACTCCCCCAACTTCGCGAGGTTCGCCGGGACTGGCTCCGGCGCCCGGGGGAAACGCCCATCGGACTCCAGATTCATACCTACCACGCCACAGCCGAGGCGCGTGAGCAGGTCTGGCATGATGGTGCCGCCAGCGCCACGGACGCAGTCCAACGCCACGGTGAACTCCCGCGCCCGGATTCGCTCGGTGTTCACGACCGGCAGGGCCAGCACCGCATCCAGGTGTCGACGCACAGCGGCATCGTCAGAGTGGTACGCACCGATGCTGTCCCATCCGACCCGTGTCCCGAGATCTCCAGCTGCCAGCGCCAGGAGCCGTTTCGCATCTTCGGGTCCGAGAAACAACCCGTCGGACCCGACGAACTTGAGGGCATTCCATTCGATGGGGTTGTGGCTGGCCGTGATGATGATGCCCCCGGCGGCACGGTGATGCTCGACGGCGAGCTGTGCGGTCGGCGTTGGCGCGACGCCGCAATCGATCACGTTCAGGCCCACGGATTGCACGGCTGCCTGCACAGCGGCGGCGAACATCGGCCCCGACGTCCGAGCATCCCGAGCCAACACGACGTCACGCCTTCCCGTCTCCGCCGCAATCAGCCCAAACGCCGTGGCGTACCGCACCACTACGTCGGGAGTGAGATCGGTCCCGACGATCCCGCGAACGCCCGAGACACCGGTCATCAAGGTCTTACTCATCGCAAGCGAAGGTAACCAGGGCAGCTTGACGCCGCGAGGCAGTGTTGCTTGCCGAATCCGTCGCGCCCGATGTACGTTGCCAAACCCCGACTCTGATCACACCAATGACGCGAGTTTTCGACGAAGATCTCGAGCAACGGTTCGCGACGCGGGCGGTGCACGCCGGCCAGCGTCCGGATGAGTCCACCGGGGCTATCATGCCCCCGATATACCAGACGTCCACGTACGTGCAGTCCGCTCTCGGCATTCACAAGGGCTTCGAGTACGCCCGTACCCGGAACCCCACCCGCGACGCGCTGGAACGCAACATCGCCGCCCTTGAAGGAGGCACTCATGGCATCGCGTTTGCCTCCGGGATGGCGGCGATCGACGCGGCACTACGTCTGTTCTCGAGCGGTGATCACATCATCTGCGGGGATAACGTCTACGGAGGAACCCATCGGCTGATGACGCAGGTGCTCGAGCGCATCGGCCTCCGGTTCTCCTTCGTGGATACGAGGGACCCTGGCAATGTGGAGCGGGCTCTTACTGCTGCTACGAAGATGGTTTTCGTCGAAACGCCAACCAATCCCATGATGCACCTCACGGATCTGGCCGCCGTCGCCCGCATTGTGCGCCGCCACAACGCGATCCTGGCGGTGGACAACACGTTCGCGACGCCGGTCTTCCAGCGCCCCTTGGAGCTCGGCGCCGAGCTCATAGTGCACTCGACCACGAAGTACTTGAACGGACACAGTGACGTGGTGGGTGGGATGGTGGTGACGACGCGTGAGGACCTGGCAGAGCGCCTGGCGTACCTACAGAACGCCGCTGGCGCGGTCCCCGGCCCACTCGACTGCTGGCTGTCGCTCCGGGGAACGAAGACGCTGTGCGTCCGGATGGAGCGGCACGATCGGTCTGGACGGCAGCTCGCCCAATGGCTGGAGAACCACCGAGCGGTGCCGCAGGTCTACTATCCAGGTTTGACGAGCCATCCGCAGCACGAGCTCGCTTGTCGTCAAATGCAGGGCTTTGGTGGCATGATCTCGCTGGACTTGGGATCGCTGGATCGCGCCCGCGCCATGGTCGACGCCACCCGGGTCTTCGCGCTGGCTGAGTCGTTGGGTGGCGTGGAGAGCCTGATCGGTCATCCGGTGACCATGACCCATGCGACGGTCCCTCGAGAGTTGCGGGAGAGCACGGGGCTCAGTCTGGGACTCGTGCGCCTCTCGGTTGGGCTGGAAGACGTCGACGACCTCACGGCCGATCTGGACCAGGCCCTCCATGCGGCACTGAAGGCCTGAGTCTATACGGGACTACCCTCGGCGGTCATGGCTGAAACTGCGCGAAACGGGGGTTCGTACGATGGGACATGTGGGTTTCGTACGATGAATCGAGTAGGTTTCGGAGGAAATGATGACTGATACGAACGCGACCACCCGTCCGCGCGCCATCCTCAACGAGATCGCCGCCGTGTCGTGGGAACACCCCGCCGACCGGGCCGCGCTCCAAACGCTGCGCGCCGTTCCCGGCTTCAACGACGCCGTCCGAAAGATCGTCAGCTTTTTTGGCGAGCGGGGAATTCGGCTCCTCTTCCAGGCGAACGCCGTCCGAGTCGGGCCCACGCAGTTCCCCAAGCTCCATTCCCTCATGACCGAAGTCACGGTCACGATGGACTGGCCGGACCAGCCGGAGCTCTTTGTCTCACAAACGCCGTTCGTGAACGCGGGCGCCGTGGGCGTGGACAAGCCGTTCATCGTCCTGAATTCCGGCGCCGTTCGTCTTCTCACCGACGACGAGACGCGGGTCCTGCTCGGCCACGAGCTCGGACACGTGATGAGCGGCCACGCCCTTTATCGTACCGTGGCCATCCTCATCCTGACCCTGGGCTTCCGGAATCTCCCGTTTCTCGCCGGTATCGCGTTGCTGCCCATCAAGCTGGCGCTCCTTGAGTGGTATCGAAAGAGCGAGCTCTCAGCGGACCGAGCGGGGCTGCTCGCCAGTCAAGATCCTGTGGCGGCAATGCGCGTCTTCATGAAGCTCGCGGGCGGCGGGGACATGGCGGAAATGGACCTGGACGCATTCATGCAGCAGGCACGGGAGTATGAGGAGTCGGGGGGACCGCTGGACGTGATCTACAAGGTGCTGAATATCTTGAGTGTGACCCATCCCTTCCATACTCTCCGCGCCGGCGAGTTGCAGCGTTGGATCACGGCGGGAGACTACGAGCGCATCATCCACGGCGAGTACACCCGTCGCGGCGAGCAGGAGCGTGAACGGCCCCTGATGGACGACATCGGTGAGGCCGCTGGGCACTATGCCCGCGAGGCCCGCGACACGGTGTCCCAGGTTGCCGATGCCGCCAAGCGGGCGGCGAGCGCGTTCACCCAAGCATTCCGAGACGCCGAAAAGAAGTGAAGATTCTGGTTGCCGGGGGCGGAGGGCGTGAGCACGCCCTCTGCTGGGCTCTCGCACGAACTGCCACGATTCTCTGTGCCCCCGGCAACCCCGGAACTGCCCTTCACGGCACCAACGTACCGGTTGACCCCAGCGATCACGACGCTCTCGTCCGCCTCATCAAGGATGAGGGGATCGACCTCACCGTCATCGGCCCCGAGGCACCTCTGGCCTCGGGACTCGTGGACCGAATCACTGCCGCCGGCCACCGCGCTTTCGGCCCGACCGCTGCGGCCGCTCGCATAGAAGCCTCCAAAGCATACGCCAAGGACACCATGGCGGCGGCAGGGGTGCCCACCGCCAGCAGTCGCTCCTTTACGGACGAGCCGGCTGTCCTGGAATACATCGCGAGCCACGGCGAACCGGTGGTGGTCAAGGCGTCCGGCCTCGCGGCAGGAAAAGGCGTCATCATCTGCGAGACCCGCAGTGAAGCAGCGGAGGTCGCCCGGGGCATGCTCCGAGGGAGCTTTGGCGACGCCGGGAGACAGGTCGTCGTCGAGGAACACCTGGCAGGCGAAGAGCTATCGGTCCTGGGGATCACCGACGGTGAGCAGGTGATGCTCCTTCCCGCCTCCCAGGATCACAAGCGACTCCGGGATGGTGACGAGGGTCCGAACACCGGGGGTATGGGGGCGTATACTCCGGTCTCGTCGGCGGACGATGAAATGCTCCGGAGGGTGCTTCGAGAAGTATACGGCCCCACATTACGGTATCTCGCCAGCCAGGGAGCACCGTATCGTGGCGTGTTGTACGCCGGGCTGATGATCGGTGACGACGGAACCCCCCGAGTTCTAGAATTCAACTGTCGCTTCGGTGACCCCGAGGCTCAGGTGGTACTTCCATCCTGCGACGTCGCACTCGAGGAGCATCTCTGGAGCATCGCGAGCGGGGAAGCGTGGCGACCTCAGCACACCACACTCGTGCCCCGCCACGCCGCCGTCACAACGGTCCTGGCCGCGCCAGGATACCCGCAGGCACCGTCCACGGGGGCGGAGATCCGGATTCCCAAGGACCTGCCTGGGCAGACGCTGCTGTTCCATGCCGGGACGGCGCGGGATTCCTCGGGTACCTTGCGCACGGCGGGCGGCAGGGTGCTGTGCGCCACGGGACTCGGCCGCGATGTCCCGGAGGCTGCCCAGCGGAGTCAGGCCCTCGCGCAGATGATCGAGTTCGATGGGAAGGTCTACCGTCGCGACATCGCCTGGCGCGAGATAGCGCGTGCCGGAGCTGCCTGAGGTCGAGACCATCGTCCGCGAGCTGGCTCCCCGCGTCCGCGGTCGCACGCTCAGAAACCTCCGCCTCTACAAGACCGATGTGCTCCGCGGCGTTCGGGCACCTCGGCTTCTGGCCACGCTCCGGCGCAACCCGATCCGGGAGCTCACCCGCCGCGCCAAGCACTTCGTATTCGAGCTGACGAGTGCTCACCGACTCGTCATCCAGCCGCGAATGACGGGATCTCTCCTCGTGTACGACCGGCGTCTCACGCCCACCGAGCGCCGCTACACCGTGCTGGCGGCGGGACTCGGTGACGGACTGCGCCTCGTCTATCGGGACGTCCGGCGGCTTGGCACCGTCTCGCTGCTGGATGGACGTGGCTGGGCCATCTACACTGCGGGTATCGGTCCCGAACCCCTCACCGACGATTTCGATGCCGGTCGCTTTGCGCGACAGATGCAGGGAACTCGCCAGGCGATCAAGAAAGCGCTCATGGACCAGCGGCGTCTTGCCGGGGTCGGGAACATCTACGCGAACGAAGCCCTTTTCCGTGCCGGCATCGATCCCTCCCGAGGAGCGAACCGGCTGACGAAAGCCGAGCTTTCCCGACTGTATCGGGGGGTCCGCGACGTCCTCCGGGAGGCTGTGGCGGCGCAGGGCACCACCGTCCGCGATTATCGCACCGGAACTGGCCACCCCGGCAGCTATCAGCATGTCCTCCGCGTGTACGGTCGAGGTGGCGAACCTTGTGTTCACTGCGGCAGCCGACTCGTCACCACACACGCCATCGACGGGCGCGCCACCACCTTCTGCCGTCGTTGCCAAGGCGCGACGTGAGGATCGCCGTCGTGTTCGACACGCCGTACGTCGGTTGGGAGGACGAGGATTTCAAGCGGGAAGTGGAGGCGCGGGTAGAGGAGGCCGAGTACGAGGTCGCGGAAGCCCTCATGGCGTACGGACACGACGTGCTCATGGTGGGTGTCCACCACGACTTCCAGCACATGCTGGATCGGCTGCGGGCGTTCGAGCCAGCCATGGTGTTCAACTGTGCCGAGGCCTTTCACGACAACCCGCGCCTCGATTATCTCTTTCCGGCGCTCCTAGAAGCCGAAGGGTATCGTCACAGCGGCGCTCAACCCTTGGCACTCCTCACGACTCGAAACAAGGCTTTGAGCAAGAAGGTCCTGGCGTATGATGGGATCCGGGTGCCGGGGTTTGTCACGTACCGTCTCTCCGAAGAAGTGGCGGACCATCCACGCGATCTCGTCTACCCTCTCATCGTCAAACCCCTCCAGGAAGATGCGTCTGCCGGGATCTCCCAGGCGTCGGTGGTCGCCGACGTCGATTCTCTCGCCGAGCGGGTCCGCTTTGTCCATGAACGATTCGGCCAGCCGGCCATCGCCGAGGAATTCGTGGAGGGCCGGGAGCTCTATGTCGGGATGCTCGGGAACGGCGAGCGACTGGATATCCTGCCGATCATCGAGATGGTGTTCGACAAAGACGCCAACAAGCCGGAAGAGCGCATCGCCACCAAGCTCGCCAAGTGGGACGAGCCCTATCGAGAACGGCGCGGCATCCGCAATGTCTTCGCCCGGCCGATCTCGCAGCTTGCCCGAACGCGCATCGAGGACGCGTGTCGCACGGCGTTCCGCGCGCTATGGCTCCAGGACTACGGTCGTCTGGACGTGCGTCTCACGTCAGAGGACGAGGTCTGGGTCCTGGAGGCAAATGCGAACCCGTTCATTAGTTTTGGACACGACCTGGCCAATGCCGCCGAGAAGGCCGGGCTAGACTTCTACGCGTTCATCAACCGGATCGTCGATGAAGCGCTCCAGCGCTACGAGAACGAGCTCTAGGCGTCGGCGGCCCCGCCACCCCAGACCGGAGCTCAGATGCGTCTGTGGCGAAGAGCTGCGACGCTTCTGGCCGCACTGCCCTCGTTGTGGCCGCGAGCAGACGTGGCGCGACGACGGCCGCGTGACGGACGCCGAGTGCTATCACTGCGGGTGGGTCGTGTCCGACCGTTTCTCGTACTGTCCCTGGTGTGGCGTCGACATTTACGAGGATGGCTACTCCGCGGATGAACCACTCAAGGCCCCCAAGGGATTCCGGCGCGACGCAAGCTGCGATTGGGGGTGCGGAGGTGGCGTGCAGTATCCGATGTCCTATTGTCCGTGGTGTGGCCGGGAGCAAGATTGGGGTGATCCGCGCCTCGAGGGATCGTGCCCCCATTGCGGACGCGGCGTCGACGACTGGATGGAGTCCTGCCCGTGGTGTGGTGACGACGCCACCGGACGCGATCTCATTCCCCGAGCCCTCCGCCGAGTCCGCCGGCTTCTCCTCGTGTCCCGGATCCGCGACTGGGGCTACCGTGTGTTGCTGCGTCCGGGGGTCTCTGGTGTCGATCCCAGATTCCCCAAGATCGTGGAGATCGATCAGAGCTACGTGACCGGGGCCCGCAGGCGGGACGAGATTCCGTGGTCGCTCCTCGTGGGCCTCATCTGCCACGAGCTGGGGCACAGTTTCCTCTACCACAACTGGTCATGGACCCGCACCGACGAGTTCCTCCACGCGTTCGGTGAAGTGGACAAGGCCTATCGGGTTATCGATGAAACGTGGGTGGATATGCAACGACGTCGCGTGACGCTGAGCCACACCCAGTACGTCACAGCTTATGCGGCGACGCACCCGCAAGAGGACCTCGCCGAGACCTTCCGCATCTACGTCACCCGTCGAGGGCGCCTCCGGGAACTCTTCGCCGAGCTGGGTAAGAAACGCAAAGAGGTCATCGTGTACGAGAAGTTCCTGGAACTCCATCGGTACGTCCGGGCGCTGCGGGGATGGGGCTAGCCCCGACGCTGGAGCTCACGTCTGGCGACCTGGCACGCATCGAACGCCAGGTCCGAGCGCTCGCCGAGAACCGGCCCGCCGTCTACCGCATGTTGGACGCACGGGGGCGAGTCCTCTACGTTGGGAAAGCAAAACGCCTGCGAAACCGGCTACTGGCATACTTCCGCGCGCAGATGCCCTACGACAAGGCGGCACGCGTCCTCCACGCGTCCAGCGATCTCAACTGGGACTACATGCCATCGGAGTTCGCGGCGCTCCTCGGCGAACTGCGTCAGATTCGGCGCTATCGTCCCGGCTTCAATGTGCGCATGAAGCGAGTCCGGAAAGCGGCGTTCGTCAAAGTCTCGTCGGGCAAGGCTCCCAAGGTGTACGTCGGAACCAGCGCCGGACCCGCGGAGGCTCGACATTACGGCCCGTTCGACGCGGTGAAGAGGGTCAACGACGCGGTCCGGGTGCTCCAGGACATCTTGGGCCTTCGGGACTGCGCCCTCGATATGCCGATGGTCTACTCAGGGCAAGCCGACCTGTTCGGACCGATGCGGCGCGCTGCTTGTATCCGGTACGAGCTCGGCACCTGTAGCGGACCGTGCGCTGGGTTCGTGTCAGCGGCAGATTACCGCCGCCGGGTGGAAACAGCTACCCAGTTTCTCGAAGCCCGCGCCGCGGCTCCGCTGGATCGCGTCGTGCGCGAGATGGCCGCTGCGAGTCGCGTGCGGGACTTTGAGCTCGCTGCCTGGTGGCGCACGAGATTCGATGCGTTGGAGTGGTTGCTCGCCGCCTCCATCCGCGCCAACGCCGCTATCGACTCTTTGAGCTTCGTCTACCTGGATCCCGGGACCTTCGGCGACGATCGGGCCTACGTCATTCGGCGAGCCACGGTTCGCGCCTCCGCCCCGGCGCCTCGCACACCCATCGAGGTCGAAGCCTTCCGCGCCCTCGTGGCCGAGCATTCCGGGGCAGCTCCAGAACATGGCCCCATCCCCGTGGAGGCGATCGACGAGACGCTCTTGCTCCTTCGCTGGTTCCGCACGCACCCTTCCGCATTGGCCCGCACCGTGCCGCTTCGCGAGTGGTTGGAGCGGCCCGGCCCCTTCACATCATAGAGTACCCGCACGCACGAACCCGATGCTGACGGCCCTCTTGCAGGTGGGAGGGGGAGTGGCACTGCTCTATGGCGGTGGGTACTACTTGGTCCGCGGCGCTACCTCCCTCGCGCTCTTACTCCGCGTTTCGACCACCTTCATTGGCCTGACCGTGGTTGCGATGGGGACCAGCATGCCGGAGCTGGCAGTGAGTATGGAGGCCGCTGCTCGCGGCTCCACCGATATCTCCTACAGCAACGTCATCGGTTCGAACATCTTCAACGTCGGAGCGATCCTCGGTGTCGCCGCCCTCATGACACCCCTGCTCGTGCAACGCCAGACTGTACGAATCGAATACCCGTTCATGGTCCTGGCGGCATGCCTCGTGCTTCTGTTCGGCCGCGATGGACGGATCGATCGGCTGGAAGGGCTGTTCTTCCTCGTCTCCCTCATCCTCTTCTTGATCTACATCGGCCAGTTGGCAAGGCGCGAGGTTGTGGAGGATGAAGCCATCGCCTTGGAACGTGAGGTCCGCCGCGCGGCACACTTTGGGAACGCGGGAAGCGCAGTCTGGCTGAACGTTGGGCTGTTGTTGGTTGGTGCTGCCGCCCTTCTGTGGGGCGCGGATCTCGTGATCCGCGGAGCGGTCACCCTCGCACGTACCTGGGGGGTCAGTGAGCGCGTGGTCGGTCTCACCATCGTGGCGATGGGCACCAGCCTCCCCGAGCTAGCAACGAGTATCGTCGCCGTGCGGCGACATCAACAGGAATTGGCCCTCGCCAACATCATCGGATCCAACATCTTCAACATGCTGGCGATCCTCGGCGCCACGTCCGTGATCTTCCCCGTTCCCGTTCACCCTCGAGCAGCGGCCGTCGACAACTGGGTGATGCTGGGATTCTGCGTGGGACTCTTTCCACTCATGCTGTGGGGCAGGCGCGTCGGAAGACTCGACGCAGCGGTTCTCCTGACGGGGTTCGTGGCCTATATGGCCTGGCTGTTCATCGCGCGGTGACGGAACGTGGATGGGAGAGTCCACGACTGCGGACCCGAGCGATGAGCAAGCTGTGTAGCGTGCCACTCACCCCCATCCCCATGGACCATTCCCTACGCCCGGCTTGCGATGGCTAACTCCACCACCCTCGCCCTCGGCGGAATCCCCGGCTCCAACTCCATGATTCCGACCGAGGGAGGGATCCCGAACCGTGCCGCTCCGGCTGCGCCAGGGTTCATTACGGTGACCGTCTTGTCGACGAGCTCCAAGCGGGGCCGGTGCGTGTGACCGTACACCAAGATTTCGGCATCGGGAAACGCGTCCACGAGGACTCGAGGGTTGGGCGAGCCAAACTGGTCACCGTGGGTCACCACCACGGTGAATCCATCCAACTGTAACCGGGCAACCTGGGGACAACGCTCCCGGACCTCGACGCCGTCGGTATTCCCGTAAACAGCCGTCACAGGTGCGATCGCCTCGAGGTCCAGCAGGAGATCGACTGGACCGACATCGCCTCCGTGCAGAATGTGGTCCACCTGCGCAAACACGTCGAACACCTCCGGGCGCAGTTTCCCATGGGTGTCGGAGATGATACCGAGGCGCATCACCTCAGCGGGTGCCCCCGGTGCCACACCTCGACCCTGACACGGCCCGCAGCGACCGGCTCGAGCAACCCGTGGATGCGCGCGATCGACAGCCTGGCCGCTCCCAAACCACCGCTGCCGCTCACCCCTCCCACCTCTGGACGAGCGACACATCCACCCGCATATGATCCAGGACTCGCTGCACGATGAATTCCACCAGATCCGTGACCGTTTCAGGCCGATGGTAGAAGCCAGGCGAGGCCGGGACCACCGTCGCTCCGGCCTCGGTGATCGCCACCAGGTTGCGGAGGTGAATAAGGGAAAGTGGCGTCTCTCGCGGCACCAGAATGAGGGGCCGCCGCTCCTTCAACGCCACGTCGGCCGCCCGCTCAACGAGGGACCGGCTAGTACCCGAGGCGATCGCCGACACCGTGCCCATCGAGCACGGGCAGATCACCATCCCCGCGCTTCGAGCGGAGCCCGACGCCGGGCGAGCCCCTCGGTCCGCGTTGTCATGGACCGTGACACTCGACCAATCACCTCCAGTCGCCTCCCGCAGCTCCTCCTCTGATCCGATACCGACCTCGTGGCTCAACACCCGCCACCCATGGCTCGAGACCACGAGCTGTACGGGTATCCGGCTCCGTGCGAGGACTTCCACGAGACGCACGGCGTATGGCGCTCCGGAAGCACCAGTGATGGCGACGACCCACGGAGCGCTCATTCCACCATCTCCGGACCACAGCCCAGGCTGATAGGCGGAACGGCAGCTTCGAAAGCCACGTCGCTACCGCCCCCTCCGATTCGGCGTGGGCGTCTTGTGCGGGTGTCGCGGCGGAGCGGGAGGGGCTGGGCGCTTTCGCCGCCGCTTCTTGGACGCATCGTCGGTGTCTCGACTGCCCGGTTTCGGAGACGGCCATTCCCTTCGCCCCTTCTCACGCGTGCCGCTCCTCCCCGCACCCTGTTTCCGACGCCTCGTCTTCACAACGCGCGATCTCCCAGCGCGCACGCGAAGACGACCAGGCTCAGGATACCGTTCATCCGGAAGAACGCGGCGTCGAGCCGACTGAGGTCCTCGGGGCGCACCAGACGGTGCTCCCAGGCCAGGATTACGGCCGACAGGATCACGCCCACATAGTACAACGCTCCGAACGATGTCCCGAGCCCGAAGCCGGCTAAAGTGATCAATGTCAAGAAATGCAATAACTTAGCGGCCGCTATGCTCCTGGTCTTCCCAAGGAGCACCACAGCGCTCTTGAGGCGGTGCTCCCTGTCGAACCGCTCGTCCTGCAGGGCGTAGAGGATATCGAACCCGGCAACCCAGGTGAGTACCGCAGCAGCAGCGGCCGGCAGGGTCCACCAGGGGTCGCTCCACCGACCGGCTACCGCCAGGTAGCCCCCGACGGGGGCGACGGCGAGCGCGGCCCCGAGCCACAAGTGTGACCAGCTCGTGAACCGTTTCGTGTAGCTGTAGCCGAGGATCCAGGCCAACGCGATCGGGCTGAGGGCAAAGCACAGGGGATTGAGGCGCCAGGCGGCCCACACGAAAGCGACGCTGGCGACGGCTACTGCTGCGGTAGCCTGACGGACGGTGAGCCGGCCCACTGGGAGCTCTCGCGCCCGGGTCCTGGGGTTCAGCCTGTCGAGATGACGGTCGGCAATGCGGTTGAATCCCATCGCGGCAAATCGCGCCGCGGTGAATGCAACCACCACCAGGAGCACCTGTCGAAGGGTCACCGAAGCCTCGAAGGACGCGTAGACGACCCCCAGGAGCCCGAAGGGGAGCGCGAACACGGTATGGGGAAGCCTGACGAAGTTCGCGTATCGGACGGCCAATGATTGGCCCGCAAACGTCTGCCCCTCCCGCACTGGAGCGTTCATCGGGTGACCCGAGGGGTGAGGGGGATCCCCAGGTCGTCCCACATGGCGTCCACCCGCGCCTTGGTCTCGTCGTCCATGACGATGCGCGACGGCCATTCTCGATCGAACCCTTCCTCCTTCCACTTGGTGGTGGCATCGACGCCCATCTTCGACCCATATGTGAACGCCCGGGAGGCATGATCGAGGACGTCGACGGGCCCCATTGTAAACCGGATATCGCGCTGGGGATCGATGTGATTCAACGCGACCCACCACGCCTCATCGGGATCGCGAACGTCCACGCCCTTGTCCAGGACCACGATCACCTTCGCCAGAGACATCAGCCCCATACCCCAAAGGGCGTTCATGACCTTCCACGCCTGCCCCGGATACTGCTTATCGATGCTCACGAATACGAGATTGTGGAAGATTCCCGGCGCTGGCATGTGATAGTCGACGATCTCGGGAACCGTGAGCCTCAGCAACGGCAGGAAGATCCGCTCAGTTGCATGCCCGAGGTAAAAGTCTTCCATCGGCGGTTGACCGACGATGGTGCAGGGATAGATCGCACCGCTCCGCATGGTGATGGCCGTCACGTGCACCGCAGGGTAATAGTCCGCCAGCGAGTAGAAGCCGGTGTGATCCCCGAACGGCCCCTCCAGGACCAGCGGCTCCGCCGGGTCGATGTATCCCTCGATCACGACCTCGGCCTCCGCGGGGACTTTGAGTTCACTCGTCACGGCCCTCGCCAGTGCCACCGGTTTCCGCCTCAGAAACCCCGCAAACACGTACTCGTCGATGTTTGGGGGGAGAGGCGCCGACGCCGAATACATGGATGGGGGATCCCCTCCGAGGGCGATGGCCACGGGCATCCGTTCACCGCGAGCCGCCATGTCACGCCAGTGCGCCGCGCCTACCTTGTGGCGCTGCCAGTGCATCGCCAGGAGATCTCGACCGAGGACCTGGATCCGATACATGCCGACATTCCGAACACCTGACCGAGGATCCCGAGTGATGACCTGGGGCAGCGTGATGTAGGCACCGCCGTCCTCCGGCCAACAGGTCAGGTTCGGCAAGCGCTCCACATCGACCTCTTCCCCCCGAAGCACCACCTCTTGGCACGGTGGCTTGCCCGAAACGGTACGCGGCGGAAACCGGGTGATCTCGGCCAGCTTGGGGAGGAGCGCCACCTTCTCACGCCACCCCTCGGGTACCTTGAGTGTCAGAAGCTCGGTAATCCGATCGCCGATTGCGTCCAGATCCTCCACGCCGAGGGCCATGCTCATGCGCCGCATCGACCCGAAGAGGTTGATCCCAGCCGGGAGCGCGCTCGTTGATCCATTGGCGAGCGTCGGCTGCTCGACGAGGAGCGCTGGGCCGCCTCCCGGGCTCTTCATGCACCGATCGGCTATCTCAGTGATTTCGCGAACCGCCGAGATCGGACGACGGAGGCGGATGAGTTCACCCGCTTCCTCCAACGCCCGTACGAACTCCTGGAGATTCTGGACCGTCACTCCCGGATTCCCCAGCAGAGCGACGCCACGCCCAGCGTGAGCGGTTCGGCGACTACCTTGCGAAACCCGCGAGCCGCGATGCGGTCGCGCAATTCGTGGGGATCGGGAAAGCCGTCGACGGACGCTGGCAGGTAGGAGTACGCGCTCGTATGTTTGGACACCATTCGACCGATCGGCGGCAACACGCGCCGGAAGTAGAAGAGATAGAGCCACCGCGCCGGCCAGAAGGTGGGAGTGGCAAACTCCAGCACCACGAACCGTGCTCCCGGCTGCAACACTCGGGCGACCTCTGTGAGCCCACTATCGATGTCAGCGAGATTGCGAACGCCGAACCCGACTGCACAGCCACTGAAGGTCGCGTCAGGAAACGGCAGTTCCAGGGCGTCGGCTCCTATGGGACGCATGCGCGCGGCCTTCGAGATGCCCCGGCGGAGCATGGGCACGGCGAAATCCGCCCCCACCACCCGCCCGGCAAACCCCTTGCGCCTCGCGAGCTCGGCTGCGAGATCTAGTGTTCCCGCGCAGAGATCGAGATAGGTCCCGCCCGGAGCCGCTTCCCATCCCAACCGATCAACGGCCCTGCGTCGCCACCGCCTGTCGATGTTGAAGCTCAGCAGATGGTTCAGCAGGTCGTAGCGCGGAGCGATCGCCGTGAACATGCTGCGAACGTACGATCGCTTCTCCTCACCACCCAGAGACTGCAGGCCGGCGGTGGTGGACATAAGCATTGAAGATACTGGCGCACTTGAACTTGCCGCAAGCGCGCGGAAGCCTGAACCGGGACGCGTCCCACCGTCGGCACGCCGATGCAGCCCAACCCTGATCTGAGCGGCGCCACCGACCGAGCGGTGGTGCAATGGGCGCGGAACGGCTCTGAGGCGGCGTATCGGGAGCTGATCCGCCGATATCAGCGCCCCGTGTTCTCCCTCATCTATCGTATGGTACGAGATCGCGAGCTGGCGGAGGATCTCACACAGGAGACGTTCATCAAGGTCCTGAACGCCATCGACCGCTACAAGCCACAATTCAAGTTTTCGTCGTGGATCTTCAAGATCGCCAACAACGCCGCCATCGATCAGCTACGCCGCAAGGAGCTGCAGACTCTCTCCCTCGAGGGACGGCCCGACGCGACGACCCACGACCGCATCCAAGCCACGTCACTTCAGCTCGGCGACACGTCTGAATCGCCGCTGGAGGAGGTGGAGGCTCGTGAGTTGGGATCGGCGATCGAACGAGCCATCGGTCGGCTCCGGCCTGAATACCGGGCATGTATCATCTTGCGACATGTGGAGGGCCGGCCCTACGATGAAATCGCGAGGATTCTCGATCTGCCCCTAGGAACTGTGAAGACGTACATCCACCGGGCCAGAGCAGAGCTGCAGGAGATCCTGGCCCCGCTGAAGGAATGAAACTCGCCGACCGACGGCCCGTAGGGACCTAACGGATGAGACACGAGCCCTTGGATCCACGCCCGCCTGAGGAAGACCCGGTCCTCCATCAGCACCTGGTCCTCCTCGAGCAGTTTTCACCCCGGCTGGGCTTTGCCGATCGGGTGCTGCTGAACGTGTGGCTTCCCCTCCCCCCCTATCTGGCAGGGATACGGGAGCGGGCGCAGTCACTCCTCGCGGCGAGGCGCATCTGGCTTTTCGCGGCGCCGTTTCTCGTCGGCGCCGCGGTGACCCTGGTGTCGACGGTGGTCTTCGTGGCGACACACCCCCAATTCGTCGCAACGGCTTGGGGGTGGTTCGTCCAGCACGGGATCCTCGTTGCCTGGCAGGCGGCTACGAGCGCTCTCGCCGGCCTCTTGGCGACCCTGCTCGCCATGCTGGGGGTCGGATCGCTCTCCGGAGCCACCGTGGCGGCAGTGGCGAGCACCGCCGTGGTGCTCTGGTTGGTGTGTGCCTGGGGACTCTCCCGAACGCTTCGAACCGATGCTCTTCACAGGAACTCCCTTCATGCGCAGCGCTAGACTCGGGCCGTCGGCTCTCCTCGTTTTGCTCTCCCTCTCCACCGCCCGGTCAGCCCCGGCGGAGACAGGGCTGCCGTCCACTCAGGGAATCGGACATGCTGGGGCGGTGTCTGACGACGAGGTGAAGCTCGAGATCGACCTCACCGACCGCCAAAGCGTCAGCATCGCCGTCGTCGACGGTCAGCTGCTGATCGGAGGCGCACGCGTCGGCACCCTCCACCGCGCAGGTCAGCTCGGCAACGTCTGGCGCCGCCTCGTGGAGGAGGCCACCGGGCTGACGCCCGACCAGGTGCTGCACCGCATCCAGCAGCTGGACGGGCCACGCCTCACCGTCGAGGAGAGGGAGGTCCTCCGGACGCTGGAGGGAATCGTTCAGGAGATCTCTGCCGTGCGCGTGGTACATGCGGCCCCGATCGCCCCGGACGCGACCCAAGAAGCAGAATCACCGCAGCCTCCGGCTCGGGTGCCTGCGCCCGAACTCGCTCCTGCCCAGGTGCCGACCCACGTACCCATCGATCTCGACAACCTCCTCGAGAGCGGGCGGGTCTACACGCGGGATCTGGAGATCGCCTCTGGGGACGTC
Source organism: Gemmatimonadota bacterium (assembly GCA_039591615.1). Lineage (GTDB taxonomy): Bacteria > Gemmatimonadota > Gemmatimonadetes > Gemmatimonadales > GWC2-71-9 > JBDHDH01. Next base: position 19,175 of record JBDHDH010000052.1, read on the forward strand.
GTCGACGGAGCCGTCACGATGTTGCGAGGTGACGTCACCGTACGGGGGCGGGTCCGAGGTGACATCGTCGCCGTCGACGGAGATGTGATCCTCCCCGCGGGTGGAGTGGTGGAGGGCAATGTGCATCTGATGCGCGGCGATCTCATCCGAGAGGGTGGTGAATTGCAGGGTCGCGTGGTGCACCTCGGCCGGAAGGAACTCGAGGTTCCGGACGTCGCGCCGGTGATTGCGGTTTCCGAGACCCCTTTGCCGTCGTCGCCATCCATCGTGGGAAGCATCGCGACCGGCGTGATGAGCTGGCTCGGGGCGTTCGTGGGCCTCGCCTTCATGGGCATCGGTCTCATGTTCTTCGCCCCACGGCAGCTCGAGGCGGTCGCGGATACCGTCTGGCATTCGTTCGGCCGCTCCTTCCTCGCCGGCCTGTTCGCGCAGCCGTTGCTACTGCCGCTCCTGGCTCTTCTCGTCGTTGGGCTCGCCATCACCATCGTCGGCATTCTCGTCGTCCCGTTTGCCGTCGCCGCCTTCGTTGCGGCCGTGTTGCTGTCGGCCGTTGGGGGCTACCTCGCAGTGGCTCGGACGGTGGGTGAGATCTATCTCCGACGCCGCATGGCTAAGGGGCTGCGGGTCACGGGGTGGCTGACCTACCGATACCTCTTCTACGGCCTACTGGGCGTCCTGATGATCTGGGTACCCCCGGTCTTCTTCGGTCGCATTCCGGTGGCGGGAACCATCATGACCGTGAGCGCTGCCCTGTTGACGTGGATCCTGGTCACTGCCGGGTTTGGCGCCACGCTGGTCTCGCGAGGTGGCATCCGAGGAACCGTCGTCCGGAGAATCGATCGCGCCCTGTCGGACGAGCGCTTCTGGGATCCGTCCGGCCTGCTGGCGAGACCGCGCAGCAAGCGCCGCTCGGCCTCATGAGAGAGCCGCGCTCGCTGAGACTGCGTGACCCCCACCTCTACTGAAGGACAATGACTAGCCGGTGATGATCGGCAGCGAGATACTTTTTCCGACAGCCCGCTTTGCCACCTCCTGCGCGACCTCCCTCAGGGCCCGGCCAGCTGGCGAGTCAGGTTGGGCGATGACCACAGGCTCTCCCTGATCCGCCATCGCCGCCATCTCCGCCTGTAGGGGAACCTGTCCCAGGAGGGGGACACCCAGCTCGTCCGCCAGGCGCTTTCCACCGCCAGAAACGAAGATTTCGCTGCGCTCCCCACAGTGGGGGCAGGCGAAGTAGCTCATGTTCTCGACGACTCCTACGACCGAGACCCCTACCCGCTCGAACATTCTCGCGCCACGCAGCGCGTCACCCACCGCCATTTCCTGGGGCGTGGTGACGATGATCGCGCCTCTGACGTGCACCATCTGCGCGAGCGAGAGCTGTGCGTCGCCGGTCCCCGGCGGGAGGTCGACGAGGAAATAGTCGAGCTTCCCCCATTCGACGTCTCGGAGGAACTGACCGATGATCTTGGTGACGATGGGGCCGCGCCATATGGCCGGAGCGTCACGCTCCACCAGGAGGCCGAGCGAGATGAGCTTGACCCCGTACCGCGTCAAGGGGACGATCTTCCCTCCACGGACGAACGGCTTGTCCGACACGCCGAACAGTCGAGGGATGTTCGGGCCGTAGATGTCGGCGTCCATCAGCGCGACGGCCCGCCCTTCTCGGGCGAGCGCCACCGCGAGGTTGGCGGCAACGGTCGACTTCCCGACACCGCCCTTGCCACTCGAGATGGCCAGCACGGCACCCAGTTCGGGCAGCTCGACGGGCTCGGGCGGACGAGGCCTTGGCCCCGGTGCTCCTCCGGCACCTTCTGCCGCACCGGCGGAACGAGCCCCCGTTTCTTCCACCTCGATCTTCACATCCTTCACGCCATCGACGCCTCGGATGGCTCGACGCACCTCTCGCACCAGTGTGGCCGGATCCTCGCGCGAGAGCAGAAACGTCAACGACACGAGGCCGTCGGCCTCGACGACGAGATCACGGACCATCCCGGCCGAGACAACGTCCTGATCTACTCGCGGATTTCGCAAGCCAGCCAACGCTTCCGCCACGGCGACTTCGATCTTGGTGGGCATGATGCTCGAATCTTAGGAGGGCGTGAACCGGTCAGCAACCAACGTCGAGCGCAGGATCCCGCGGGCGGCCGAGAGCACGATGGCCTGAACGTCCGCGAGTGATCCCTTCAGGGACGCACCGGCGGCCTTCCGATGGCCACCTCCCCCAAAACGCTGTGCGAGAGCCGCAACATCCACGTTCCCCACGGAGCGGAACGACACCTTGATTCGGCCACTGGCGATGCGTCGGAAGAGAATCGCGAGATGCACCCCCTGCACAGACCGCGCGAACTCGACTACCCCCTCCAGCTCGTCCGGATCGACGTCGTGGCGTTCCATCGAGCCCGGCGGCACCGTGATCCAGGCGAGCCCCTGCTCGTGTTCCAGCACCAGCGTCTCGAGCACTTCGGCGAGGAGGCGAAGACGCCCCTCCGACTGGTTCGCGTACACATTCCGGTAGATCGCTTCGGGATCCACCCCATGGCCGAGCAAGTGCGCTGCCACTTGAAGGGTACGAGGGGTCGTGTTCCCAAACCGAAAGCCACCGGTGTCCGTGAGAATCGCGACGTAGAGCGCCTGAGCCACCGCTTCGGTCATGGGCCATCGCGCGGCTCGGGCAAGGTCGTACAGCAGCTCCCCGGTAGCACTGGCGCTGGAATCCACCAGCCGCGGGCCGGCGGGGAGTTTCCCATCGCTGGCGTGATGATCGATACAGACCACCGGAACCGAAGCCTTGCCGACGATGTGGCCAAGGTGGCCCAAACGACCGACGTCGGAGCTATCCAGGACAACAATGAGGTCCGCGCCCTGAAGGTGCTTCACAGCCTCAGAGGACCGGTCCGCCCGTTCCACCCCGGCGAGGAGGAAGCGATACCGTTCGGGAAAGGGCGTGGGGTTGGTGATCGCAGCACGCACGCCCCGCGCACCGAGCATGTGCCACAAGGCCACCTCGCCTCCGGCGCCGTCGCCGTCTGCGTTCACGTGAGTGATCAACGCAACGCGCGTTCCCGGCTCGAAGAGCTTGACGATTGTCAGGGCGGCTCGCCGACGCGCAGCCGGCACGCGGACACCTCCAGAGCCGCCACGCGTCGCGTGGCCAGCAGAAGTCATGGTGCGAAGATACCGGATGGCGGACCGATCGCGAAGGGGAGAACACCGACTCGGTTTCCGGGTACTGGAGACAACACCCACCTCATCCGCCCATGCTGCTCTTCGTCTCATCTGTCCTGCGGAAAGCAGTGCCCGAGACGAATGGGCGGAGAGCCGCCACCTGTATGTAACTTGCCAGGCCGAGTCAGTCGTCCCATTATGTCAGGCCTTTCACCCGCCAGCAGATAACCATGGAGACATTTGCACGCATCGTTCAGTCGCTGAACGACTTCATCTGGGGATTCGGAATCCCGGCCGGCGACGAGAGCATCCCCATTGTTGTGATCGCCCTCGTTGGCACGGGGATCTTCCTGACGCTGCGCCTCGGGTTCATCCAGCTTCGACACCTCGGGCTCGGCTTCGCGGTGACCTCCGGCAGGTACGACGATCCCAACGAACCGGGGGACGTATCGCACTTCCAAGCGCTCAGTACCGCGCTGTCGGCAACCGTTGGCATCGGGAACATCGCCGGTGTAGCCATCGCGATCCACTGGGGTGGGCCGGGCGCGCTCTTCTGGATGTGGATGACCGCCCTGCTCGGCATGGCCACCAAATTCACCGAGGTGACCCTCGCGCAGCACTTCCGCGAGGTCGAGAGTCGCGAGACGGCAGACAAGCTCACGGGGACGGTTTCCGGCGGCCCCATGTATTATATCGAGCGGGGTCTCGGGCCGAACTGGAAGTGGCTGGCTGTGATCTTCGCAGCCGTCTTGGGGCTGACCGCCTTCCTCACGGGAAACGCGATTCAGGCCAACACGGTGGCCGACACGATGTCGACGACGTTCGGCATTCCTGTCTGGCTCACCGGCTTCGTGACGGCGACGGTGGTCGCGGCGGTGATTCTCGGAGGGATCACTCGCATTGGTAAGGTCACCGGCATCCTCGCGCCGGCCATGGCGGCAATCTACGTTGCTGGGGCACTGCTCATCATTCTCGCGAACTACGACCAGGTCCTCCCGACCTTCGGCCTGATCTTCCGGGAGGCCTTCAATCCCAGCGCCGGCATCGCTGGCACCGGCGTCGGTGCGTTCTTGGTAACAATGATGTGGGGAGTCAAGCGGGGGCTGTTCTCCAACGAGGCGGGGCAGGGATCGGCACCCATCGCCCACGCGGCGGCGCAGACGGACGAGCCCGTCTCCGAAGGGGTCGTGGCCCTCGTGGAGCCATTCATCGACACCATCGTGATCGTGACCATGACGGCTCTCGTGATCATCATCACCGGCGTATGGGACGATCGCATCGAGACGGAGATCCCCCTCAGCGGGGGCGATCTTTCGTATGTCTCCTACGCCGCCGATGGGCGGCTCAACGGGGAGCAAGCGCCCCAGCAAATCAGATTCGAGGACGGCCGACAAGTCGAGGTGGGTCCCGATGTGGTCCAAGTCGCCTGGCATGAGGTGGCGGTTGAACGGCTCTATGTCGACGCGGACCAGACCGTTCCCTTCACCGGCGTGGTCCACCCCACACGAGGCGTCGCCGAGGGTGCTGACGGTACCAGCTACACATCGCTCTATGGCAACGCCGTGGAGAGCGGAGCACCCCTCACCATGCTCGGATTTCAGCGGGGGCTGCCCGGAGACTGGGGCAAGTACATCGTGGTGGTCAGCGTGCTTCTATTCGCAGTCTCGACGTCGATCGCCTGGAGCTATTACGGCGACCGCTGTGCCAACTACCTCTTCGGTCACGGTGCCATTCTGCCGTACAAGATGGCCTTCGTCGCGATGCACTTCGTGGGCGCCGTCCTCGCCCTAGCCGATGTGTGGAGTCTCGGTGACGTCTTTCTCGGCATCGTCATCCTACCCAACCTGCTCGCACTGATTCTGCTTTCACCGAAGGTTTTGGAGCTCACCAGGAGCTACTTCGAACGCCGAGCGTGGCTCGACAATGTGGCCGTTCACCGGCAGATAGTGGAAGACAGGAAGGAGGGGCGCCGGCGGAAGCCCGAATAGGCAGACACGGGACCCAGGAAGTCACAGCGCCCGGGACATCACGTCACGGGCGCTG
>JBDHDH010000053.1:0-42468 GCA_039591615.1 Gemmatimonadota bacterium
CGCCATCGCTGGGCACCTGGACACCGTGTTTCCCGAGGGGACAGACGTCACGGTGCGGGAACGCGGCGACACGCTCTTTGCCCCGGGGATTGGCGACGACACGTGGGGGCTGACGGTCGTCTTGGCCGTGCTGCGCGCCATCGAAGCCGCCACCATACGGACCGACGCCGACCTGCTATTCATCGGCACGGTCGGCGAGGAGGGGCTCGGTGATCTCAGGGGCATGAAGCACCTGTTCCGAGAAGGCGGGCCGCGGATCGACACGTTCATTTCGGTGGACGGCATCGCCATCGAGCGAATCACCCACGAGGGTCTGGGCTCGCACCGGTATCGTGTGACGGTCAGGGGGCCTGGCGGCCATTCTTGGGGGGCCTTCGGCCTGGCCAACCCGCATCACGCGCTGGGGCGAGCCATCACCTATTTCGCCGAGTCTGCCGACCGTTACACCCGGGAGAGAGCACGAACGAGCTATAATGTCGGGCGTATCGGTGGAGGGACGTCGGTGAACTCGGTGCCGTTCGAATCGTGGATGGAAGTCGACATCCGATCGGAGAGTCCGGAGCGGCTCAACGGCATCGACTCCCTCCTTCAGGCCGCCATCCGGCGTGGGATCGCTGAAGAGAACGCCGCCCGGCGGCATGGCGATTCACTCACCGTCGAGGTCCGTCTCATCGGCGAACGGCCGTCGGGTGAGATTGCGGCATCGACGCCCATCGTAGCGCGCGCTTTTGCCGCGAGCCGCTTTTTCGAGGTGGAGCCGGTTTCCAGGAGGAGTTCCACGGACTCCAACATCCCCATCGCCATGGGCATTCCGGCCGTCACTATTGGTGGAGGGGGTCGGGGTGGAAACGCGCACGCCCTGGATGAATGGTGGTATGACGACCAAGCGGCGACCGGCATCAAGCGGGCGCTGCTCATGCTACTGGCGGAAGCTGGAGTTGGCTCGTGAATCGGAGGTCGCAGGGACGGGACGCGCTGGTCGATCAGGTCGCGATCGTGACGGGCGCCTCGAGCGGTATCGGTGAGGCGACGGCCAAGGCACTCGCCGCAGCGGGTGCCGCCGTGGTCCTCGTCGCGCGTCGATTGGATCGCCTCGAGGGCGTGGCCCGTGCCATCGCCGCTCTGGGCGGGCGGGCACTGGCAATACCCACGGACGTGACGGATCGGGCGGCGGTGCAGGTGATGGTACAGCGCACGATCGATGCGTTCGGGCGGATCGACATCCTGGTGAACAACGCGGGAGTGATGCTTCTTGCTCCCATTCGGAAGCGCGAGGTCGACGAGTGGGACCGGATGGTGGATCTCAACGTGAAGGGGCTCCTCTACTGTGTAGCCGCGGTTCTTCCTCACATGCTGGAAGGCGGTGCAGGACACGTCGTGAACGTCGGCTCGGTAGCCGGCCGTCGACCGTTCTTCGGGGGCGCTGTCTACGCCGCCACCAAATTCGCCGTGCGAGCCCTCTCGGCGGGGCTTCGTTTGGAGCTGGCGCCGCACGAGAACATCCGTGTCGTGGATATCCAGCCGGGCGTGGTCGACACGGAGCTGGGAAGTCATGTGACCGATCAGGAGATGCGTGAGGGATTTGCGCGGGTTTGGGGGAACAAGAAAAAACTCGATGCCGAGGACGTCGCCCACGCCGTTGCGTGGGTGGTCACCCGGCCCGCCCACGTCAATGTGAACGAGATCTTGATCCGGCCGACGGCGCAGGAGACGTGAGGCTCGAAACCGCGGTTCGATCGCGGCCGCGGTCGAAACACGTTCGGAAGCCAATGCTCCCGCTGCAACTACACTTCGAACCGCGTGCGTCGTAGCTCGAACCTCGACCTGCCCTCGTTCGTCTCGGAGTTGGACTCCATGCGCTTTTTTTATGAGAGTCGGGACCAGACGGTCACCCGAACGCTGATGGTGGTATTACGGCTCTATCTGGGAATCGTGTTTCTCCTGGCTGTTTCATCCAAATTGGGTGGGGAACCGGGCTTCGCCGGGCGTCTTCCAGTCATCCTGGAACGATTGGGTGAAAGCTCCCACGGCTTCTACCGTGGCTTTCTCCATGCGGTGGTGATTCCACGCGCCCCCTTGGTCGCCGGTTTCATCATCGTGGGCGAGTTCCTGGTGGCGCTCTCGCTGATCCTCGGCATCGCCACTCGCCTCGGTGCCGGCCTGGCCATGTTCCTCGTCTTGAACTACATGCTGCTAAAGGGCGCCTGGTTTTGGACTCCCTCCAGCAATGACGCCGCCTTCTTCGTCATTGGGCTCGTGGTGATGTTGGGCGCCGCAGGGCGGGCGTTCGGTATCGACTACCTGCTGGCGGCACGCTGGCCCCGCATCGGTCTCTGGTGACCGGCTCCCGGGCTCCTGCCAGTGACGGTGATCCTCGAGTTCGGAATCCACTTTCGCGGTAGCTGTTGCCCTCCACCCGGACTACATTGACGCCCGTGCCTGTGTGCTCACCATGTTTCCGAGATCGCTTGGCGTAATCGGGCTCGGTGCCATTGGGGGATCGATAGCCTGGCAGGCTGCCCGGGCAGGCGTCCCTCGCATCCTCGGGTACAGTCGCGAACGGAAGGATGCGGTGGCTGCCGCACGGCACGGTGCCGTCACCGAGGTCGCCACGGATCCCGGTCGTGTTGCCGGAGAGGTCGAGCTCCTGGTTCTTGCCCCACCGCCGCGCGCCACGTTGGACCTCTTGAGAGCACTGGCTGATGCCCTGCGTCGCAGGTCGACGTTATGCACTGACGTGGCCAGCGTGAAGGGTCCGATTGTCCGCGCAGCCGAGGAGCTCGATCTGGCAGGGCAGTTCGCGGGCTCCCACCCGTTTGCCGGAACTCACGAGCAGGGGTTCGAGGCCGCGCTGCCGGAGCGATTTGTCGGCGCTGTGGTGTACGTAATCCCACTGGCGGGCGCGACGCGGGCGGCCAACGAAATTGCCGATTTCTGGACTCGCGTGATTGGTGCCCACCCCGTGATCGTGTCGGCGGAGCAACACGATACCCAGCTCGCCTGGACCAGCCACCTCCCGCAGGCGCTCTCGTCGCTCCTGGCGGTGGCACTCGCACGACATGGGCCCAGCGGCGGGCCGTACGGCACCGGAACGCTGGATACCACCCGGCTCGCCGCCGGGAGCGTCGAGATGTGGACGGACGTCCTGCTCATGAACCGCCACGCGCTCCTGAGGTGCCTCGGAGATCTCGGCCCAGCTCTTGATGACTTGCGACGCGCTCTCGCAAGCGACGACGCCGGAGCAGTGGGTCGGTGGCTCGCGGAGGGCTCGCGGTGGAGGAGGATGCAAGACCGGTGAGAGTAGAAGGCGTGGTCCGCCCTCCCGGAGACAAGAGCATCACGCATCGCGTGCTCCTGCTGTCCGCGCTGCTCCGGGCGCCGGTTGTCCTTGCGCACGCGCTCACGTCGGCCGACGCCCGGAGCAGCGCGCGCGTCCTCCGGCAGCTGGGGGTCGCGATCAGCCCGCTGGCCACTCGGAGGCGCGTGCGGGTCACCGGCGGTCCGTGGCACGCCCCAAAGAGCGTCCTCAACTGCGGCAACTCGGGGACAACCGCACGGCTCATGCTCGGGGCCCTGGCGGCGCATCCCTTCCCGGCTCGGCTGACGGGCGACGCCTCCCTGCGCCGCCGGCCCATGCGCCGCGTCACGGATCTGCTCACCCGGATGGGGGCGAGAGTCGAGGAGCACGGCGGGGATGGTCTTCCCCTCACGATTCACGGTGGTGCGCTCAACGGAATCCAATTCGAGTCGCCCGTGGCCAGTGCTCAGGTGAAGAGCGCGGTCCTTCTGGCAGCGCTCACAGGCCGGGTAACGGTCACCGTCACCGAGCCTGCTCGGTCGCGGGATCACATGGAGCGCCTGCTGAGATTCCTGGGGTTACCGATCGACGTGACGGGGACGACGGTGCGCCTCGAGGGGCAGGGCTTTCGGCCAAGCGACGTTCCGCCGCTCGATCTGGAGGTTCCGGGCGACCCGTCGTCGTCGGCATTTCTGGTCGCGGCGGCCCTGCTGGCCGAGGGTGGGGAGCTCAAGCTCGAGCGCGTGGGTGTGAACCCGACCCGGACAGGATACTTGCGGGTGTTGGCCAGGATGGATGCAGCGGTCCATCGTGAAGCAGTTGGGGAGGTTGCCGGAGAGCCGATGGCGGACCTCGTGGTGGGCCCGGCCGATCTTCGCGGTACGGATGTCAGCGCCGAGGATATACCGAGCCTGATCGACGAGATCCCGGTCCTCGCCGTGCTCGCTTCCCGCAGTCACGGCGAAACACGCTTTCGGTCCGTGGGCGAGTTGCGCGTGAAAGAGAGTGACCGTCTCAGCCTCTTGGCAGCGAATCTTCGGGCGGTGGGCGCACGCGCGGAAGTCCAGGGGGACGACCTCGTGGTCGAGGGGCGACGCAATCCCCCTCGAGGTCGAGTGGAAACGGCAGGGGACCATCGAATCGCGATGGCGTTTGCCGTTCTGGGCACGGTTCCCGGCGCTGCAGTGGCTCTGTCGGAGAGGCGGTCCGTGCAGATCAGCTACCCTAGCTTCTTCGCCGACTTGGAGCGCATCGGTGCCCGCTAACCGCGTCATCGCCATCGATGGACCGGCCGGATCCGGGAAATCGACGACCGCGCGCGCCGTGGCTGAGCGCCTGGCGCTGGCGCACTTGGATAGCGGCGCCCTGTATCGCGCGGTGACCCTTGCCGCGCTGGACTCCGAGTGCGAGTTGAGTGCGCAGCGTCTCGTCGCTCTGGTGCGAGCGCTTCCGGTGCGACTGGTTCTCACCGACCGAGGCTTCCGGCCGGAGGTCGCGGGTACCGACGTCTCAGCGGCGATTCGAATGGAGCGCGTCAACGACCACGTCTCGGCAGTGTCTGCCATTCCCGAGGTCCGTGAATGGGTGAACGGGCAGTTGCGCGAGGCAGTCCGTCAGCACCCGAGAGGGGCGGTCATGGATGGCAGAGACATTGGCACGGTGGTCTTCCCCGAAGCGGCCCTCAAGGTGTTCCTGATCGCGGATCCCGAAGAGCGCGCTCGTCGGCGCTTGGTCCAGGAGGGCGCAAGCCCCGACCCGAGACGCGTGCAGGACGCGGCGCAAGAGTTGGCGCGCCGTGACGACGCCGATTCACGGCGAGCGGTGGCGCCGCTGTTGAAGGCCCGCGACGCGGTCGTTCTGGACACGACGAAGCTGAGCTTTGAGGAACAGGTAGAGCGCATCGTCCGACTGGCTCGGAACGTGTTCTCGCAGCTTGACATAGGTCCATCGTACGCCTAAGCTACCAGGCTTGACGTTTGTGACGTTTCACCTTCAACCCAGGCTGGATCGTTGTACATGAGTGATGTCTCCCAGGGATCCGCGGCGGGACCGACCTCCGCAGCCGCGTCCAAACAGTCCTCCATCGCCCCCGTCCGACCCGATCTCTACGAAGAGGAATACTCCGACGAAGAGTATGCAGAGATGCTGGAGCTCTACGAAGGGACGCTCCAGAAAATCGCCGAAGGGGAGATCGTCAAGTCGAAGGTACTTCGCGTCACCGACAGCCACGTCATTCTCGATGTGGGATTCAAGTCGGAGGGCGCCGTCCCTATCGACGAATTCAAGTCCGCCGATCGCGTCGAGCCTGGGGACGAAGTCGAAGTGCTGCTCGAGAATTTGGAAGATGAGCAGGGCACGGTGGTCCTCTCCAAGAAGAAGGCCGATTTCATGCGGGTCTGGGAGAGGATTCGAAATGCGTATGAGAACGACGAGCCCGTCGAAGGTACTCTGATGAAGAAGATCAAGGGCGGAGTCGTCGTGGATCTCATGGGCGTCGATGCCTTCCTGCCGGGTAGCCAGATCGCCCTCCGCCGCGTGCCCAATATCGACGAGCTCCTCGGGCGGGCTTATGACTTCAAGATCATCAAGCTCAACAAGCGACGACGCAACATCGTGGTTTCTCGGAGGGTGATTCTCGAGGCGGAACGCGCGGGTAAACGCGAGCACTTGATGAAGGAGTTGGAGGTCGGACAGGTCCGCACGGGCATCGTGAAGAACGTGACCGACTTCGGCGCATTCATTGATCTGGGAGGCGTCGACGGCCTGCTCCACATCACCGACATGAGCTATGGCCGGGTGTCACATCCTTCCGAAGTGGTGGAACTCGGCCAAGAGACCGAAGTCAAGATCCTCGACATCGACTGGGAGCGCGAGCGGATTTCGCTCGGGCTCAAACAACTCCAGACGTACCCGTGGCAGGACGTGACCGAGAAGTACCCAGTCGGGTCGCGGGTGCAGGGGAAGGTCGTGAGCATCACGAACTACGGTGCCTTCGTGGAGCTCGAGCCCGGTATCGAAGGCCTCGTGCATATCAGCGAGATGAGCTGGACGCGAAGCGTGCGGCATCCTTCGAAGGTCGTCTCCATCGGGGAGACCATCGAGGCCGTGGTGCTCAAGGTGGATCCGCAGGAAGAGAAGATCTCACTGGGTATGAAGCAGACGGAACAAGACCCGTGGGTCATGCTTCCCATGAAGTACCCCGTCGGGACCCGCATCTCGGGCAAGGTCCGCAACCTCACCTCGTTCGGCGCCTTTGTGGAGCTCGAGCCCGGCATCGACGGACTCATCCACATTTCCGACATGTCCTGGACCAAGCGGGTGCAGCATCCGTCGGAGGTCGTGAAGAAGGGCGACACGGTCGAGGTCGTGATCCTCAACATCGACCCCGACAACAAGCGGATCTCCCTCGGCCTCAAGCAGCTGCAAGACGATCCGTGGTTGAAGATTGCCGAGACCCACCCGGTGGGGATGGAGGTCGAGGGGACGGTCGTCCGGCTGCAGGACAGCGGGGTCGTGGTGGATCTCGGAGACGACTTGGAGGGTTTCGTTCCCCAGTCTCAGCTCCCGATTCCGGAGAACCGGACTATCGAACAAGTCGTGACGTCCGGACAAGGGGCTGCCCTCAAGGTACTCGAGGTCGACCCCATCCATCATCGGGTCGTCCTGGCAGTGACGGAATTGGGGGAGGCTCCGCCGCCAGCCGAGGCTCCGGCGGCCGAGGCAGCAATGATGGCGGACGCTCCGGCCGCTGACGTTCCGGAGGCTGCCGAGTCGTCCACCGAGGAGGGGTCGCCGTCAGCTGAGGCGGACGTGGCGATCGAGGCTCCCGCCGCCGATGTCCCGGAAACAGCGGAGCCGTCCGCAGAGGCGGAGCCCCCACCAGCCGAGGGGGACGAGGCTGAGACGACTACCGAGGGGGAAGAGGCCGCCGAGAAGAAGCCGGAAAGCCCCGGAGAGTGACGTCACCGGGTCCAGTGCCCGGCGGCCCGCGGCCGTAACGGCGTTCCGCTCAATGACGATCCAGAAGAAGCTCGAGGTCCTGCATCGCCAGCGTTCCGCATCGGAGGAGGGCGGGGGGTCCGAGCGCATCGAGCAACAGCACGCGAAGGGCAAGCTCACAGCGCGGGAACGGGTGGATCTGCTGCTGGATCCGGGGTCGTTCGTTGAGCTCGACCGCTTCGTCACCCACCGCTCCACCGATTTCGGCCTGGCAGACAAACGGATTCTCGGCGATGGGGTCGTCACGGGCTACGGACGCATCGACGGCCGGCTTGTCTACGTATTCTCCCAGGATTTCACGGTCTTTGGCGGGTCGCTCGCCGAGGCGCACGCCGAGAAGATTTGCAAGGTCATGGACCTGGCCGTCCGGAACGGCGCGCCCCTCGTAGGCCTCAACGACTCAGGCGGCGCGCGTATTCAAGAAGGCGTCGTGTCCCTTGGTGGCTACGCCGACATCTTTCTCCGAAACACGATGGCATCGGGCGTCGTGCCGCAGATCAGCGCTGTCCTTGGGCCGTGCGCCGGAGGCGCGGTCTACAGTCCCGCCATCACCGACTTCGTGTTCATGGTCAGGGGGATCTCCTACATGTTTGTCACCGGGCCCAACGTCGTGAAGACGGTAACGCATGAGGACGTCACGCCCGATGAGCTTGGGGGCGCCGATGTGCACGGGTCCATGTCGGGCGTCGCACAATTCGTGCACGATTCCGAGGTCGAGTGCATAGGGGCGATCCGACGGCTGCTGAGCTTCTTACCCGGCAACAACGTGGACAGTCCGCCAGTCCGAGAATCCGCTGATGAGGCGGATCGCCGGGATGAAGAGCTTCTCACGATCGTGCCGGAGAATCCCAACAAGCCCTACGACATGCACGACATCATCCAGCGTGTGGTGGACGACGGGGTGTTCCTGGAAGTCCATCGTGACTTCGCCACCAATCTCCTCGTGGGGTTTGCACGCCTAGGGGGGTATTCGGTGGGGGTCATCGCCAACCAGCCTGCGGTGCTCGCCGGTGTGCTGGATATCAATGCCTCGTTGAAGGGCGCTCGGTTCGTCCGGTTTTGCGATGCCTTCAATATCCCGCTCCTCACGTTCGAGGACGTACCGGGGTTCCTGCCCGGAGTGGACCAGGAACACGGCGGTATCATCAAGCACGGGGCCAAACTGCTCTATGCGTACGCCGAGGCGACGGTCCCCAAGCTCACGGTGATCACCCGGAAGGCTTACGGCGGTGCCTATGACGTTATGAGCTCGAAGCACGTGCGCGGTGACTTCAACGTGGCATGGCCCACCGCGGAAATCGCCGTCATGGGACCCAAGGGGGCGGCCGAGATCCTCTTCCGCCGGGAGATTGCTGCGGCCGACGATGCGCAAGGCACACTCGATCAACTCGTCGCCGACTATCGCGAGAAATTTGCTCACCCCTACCACGCGGCCTCTCGAGGCTATCTCGATGACGTCATCGATCCCCGGGACACACGGCCGCTGCTCATCTCGGCACTGCAGTCGCTCCTGGCCAAACGGGATGCCAATCCGCCCAAGAAGCACGGGAATATCCCGCTGTAGCGCCGCGGGATCGGTGCATCCAAGGCGGGTGAGGCGCCCCCCGAGACCGCATCCCATCCCACGGATTCCTCGGGAAGGGGCGAGGTGGCGGTGAAGAGAGTCCTCGTTGCCAATCGAGGCGAGATCGCTCTCCGGATCGTCCGTGCGTGCCACGAAGAGGGACTCGAGGCCGTGGCTGTCTACTCGGAGGTGGATCAGCGGAGTCCCCACGTCCAGGCCGCCGACATGGCTGTCCCCATCGGTGAAGCGCCCGCATCCGATTCCTACCTCAACATCGAGCATCTGCTGGGGGCCGCGGCCGCTACGCGCGCGGACGCGATCCATCCCGGATATGGGTTTCTGTCTGAGCGTGCGGTGTTCGCCGACGCCGTGGACCGCGCGGGTCTGACATTCATCGGTCCCCCGGCAGCCGCGATCCGGGCGATGGGCGAAAAGACGGAAGCGAGACGCCGGATGGCAGCAGCGGGTGTCCCCATCGTGCCTGGCACCACCCAGCCCGTCTCCGATGTCGGGGACGCCCTCCGGGCGGCGGACGAGGTCGGCTATCCCGTGCTGCTCAAGGCGGCCGCGGGTGGTGGCGGGAAAGGTATGCGGGTGGCTGCACACTCCGACGAGGTCCGATCCCGCTTCGAGCAGGCAACATCGGAGGCCCGCAAGGCGTTCGGAGACGGTTCCATCTACGTCGAGCGTCTGCTCCAAGGCCCGAGACACGTGGAGATCCAGGTCTTGGCCGATCGCTTTGGCAACACGATCCATGTCGGGGAACGGGAGTGTTCGGTCCAACGTCGGCATCAGAAGCTCATCGAGGAGACTCCCTCTCCTACCGTGGACCTCGACTTGAGAATCCGGATGGGGGAAGCCGCCGTGTTGGCGGCGCGGGCGGTGAGCTATCTGAACGCGGGTACGGTGGAGTTCCTGCTCGATCGGGACGGGCGCTTCTACTTCCTCGAGATGAACACCCGTCTCCAGGTGGAGCATCCCGTCACGGAGATGGCTTATGGCGTCGATCTCGTGCGCGAGCAGCTCCGCATCGCCGCCGGGGACCCCATGAGTCTCCCCGGACGACCGATGCGACCTCGCGGGCACGCCCTGGAATGTCGGATCACGGCTGAGGACCCGTTTGGCGGATTCCTTCCCGCGACCGGACGGATCTCTTATCTCCGCCCGCCCACGGGCGTCGGCGTACGATGGGACGGAGGTGTGGAGACTGGAAGCGAGGTCGGGCTCCACTACGACCCCTTGGTGGGAAAGCTCATTGTGTGGGGCGAAACGCGCGATCGCGCACTCAGCCGGATGCGACGTGCGCTGGATGAGCTGGTGATTGTCGGGGTTCCCACCTCGCAGCCGTTTCATCGGCGTGTGATGGACGAGGAGACGTTCCGGAGTGGCTCCTATGACATCGGGTATCTCGATCGCGTCGGGAACCAACTGTTGGCGGTGGGGCCGTGCGAGGACGACTTGATGCTCGCCGCGGTTGCCGCGGCCCTGGCGGAAGAGGATGCTCGGCAGGCGGCGACGCCATGGGGGGCTCGCTATCCCGAAGGACACGACAGTGCCTGGCTCCGAGCCGCACGCCTCGCCGGGCTCCGATGACCTGCGTTCGAATCGACGACGTCGCCGCCGGGGGGGCGGGGGTGGGCCGACTCCCCGACGGAATGGCCATCTTCGTTCCGCGCACGGCTCCGGGCGACCTCGCCGAGGTCGCGATCACCCAGCGGAAGCAGCGCTACGCCTATGGTCGGCTGGTGGGGTTGCAGGAACGCGGGCCGGACCGTGTCGAGCCGCGCTGTCCGCACTTCATCCATGACGGCTGCGGCGGCTGTCAGCTCCAACATCTCGCTCCACAGGCCCAACGTCAGCTCAAGGTCAAACTCGTCAGAGAGGCCCTCCGTCGGATCGGTGGGCTCACCGTGGGAGATCCCGAGATGATCGCATCGCCCTCGGCGTGGCGGTATCGTGCCAGAATCACCTTGGCTGCGCGACACGGTCACGTCGGGCTCCGTCGCTACGACCGGCCGCACGAGGTGTTCGAGCTGACCGACTGCCCGATCACGCGGGAAGAAGTGATGGCGGTGTGGCACGGTATCGGACGGCACCGCCATTTGTTGCCGACACCGCTCTCTTCCATTTCGCTGCGGCAAGACCGTACTGGTCGCCTCCACGTCGTGGTGGAGGGAGGCGGTGCCGGGGTGTGGGATGCTGAGCCACTGGCGGCTGCCGTGGCGGATCCGCAGCTCTCGATCTGGTGGAGCCCCCCCCGGGGAGGGGCCAGGGTGCTCGTGGGGCCGGAGCGGGGGTTTCCGGCGTTGGCGTTCGAGCAGGTCAACCCCGAGCTCGGGGACCGCATTCGCGCCGACACGCTTGCCCTCCTAAAACCGGCACCGGGCGACGTCGTGTGGGATCTCTACGGAGGAGTGGGTGATACGGCGGTTCTTCTGAGGAGGATGGGCGCTGACGTATGGATGGTGGATCGGGATCGTCGTGCCGTGGGGTGGGCCCGAGGCCGCACGGAGCTGAGGCACGCGGCTCACGTTCGGCTCATCGCGGCTCTCGTGGAGGAGGCGTTGCAACGACTTCCGGAGCCGGACGCGGTGGTGGTGAATCCGCCCAGACAGGGACTCCACCGCCGCGTGGCACGATACCTCGAGCAGTGGGGTACCCGGCGGCCCGAGGCGCGTGTCGCCTACGTGTCGTGCGACCCGGCAACCCTCGCTCGGGACCTCTTCCGGATGCCTTCGCTCCGACTGCTCAGGCTGACGAGCTACGACCTCTTTCCCCAGACGAGTCATGTCGAGACGGTCGCGTACCTGGAGGCACGGTGAAGTACTCGGTGACTATCGACGGCAAGGCGTTCGACGTGGAGATCCAAGGCGACGAGATTCGCATCAACGGACGGCGTACGGAGGCGACGCTCATTGGCATTCCAGCCACCCCGTTGCGGCAACTGGTGCTGGGTGGGCGGTCTCGCACGTTCGCCCTCGCCAGGGATGGGGAGCACTGGCTGGTGGAGTGGAGTGGGGTTCGGGTTGCTGCGAGGGTGCTCGACGAGCGCCGCCGCCGCCTCGAGGAGATCACGGGGACAGGGTCACGAGCCTCGGAGCGAAAGGTGGTCACGGCGCCGATGCCGGGGCTCGTTCTCCGCCTCGAGGTCGAGGAAGGCCAGCACGTGGAGGCCGGCACGGGGCTCCTCGTCCTCGAAGCGATGAAGATGGAAAACGAGATCACCGCACCGGGAGCGGGCACCGTCCGGAGGATTGAGGTGGAGCCAGGTCAGCCTGTGGAGAAAGGGGCGACACTGGTGGAAATCGCCCCGCCGGAGGGTTGACCATGCCGGATGGTGCGAGTAAGATGAGCGGTTATCTTGATTTGGGTCTCCTTCCGGCAGAGCACGGAACGCCGAACGTCGTGATGAAGACATACTCGCCGAAGCGGGATGAGCTTGACCATCGCTGGCATCTCGTCGACGCCGATGGCATGGTCCTCGGGCGGCTCGCCAGCAATGTCGCACAACTGATTCGGGGCAAGCACAAACCGACATTTGCGCCCCACGCCGATGGGGGTGACTTCGTCGTGGTGATCAATGCGGAGAAGGTGCGGCTGACGGGGAGGAAGCTGGAGCAGAAGCTCTATTTCCATCATACCGGTTATATGGGTCATGCCCGCTTCACCCCCGTTGCGAAGATGCTCGCCAAGCATCCGGAGCGCGTGATCGAGCGAGCGGTGTACGGCATGCTGCCCAAGACGACGCTCGGTCGGCAAGTGCTCCGCAAGCGATTGAAGGTCTATGCAGGCCCGGCGCATCCGCATCAGGCACAGAACCCCACGGCCGTCGAGTTGAAATAGGAAAGCGAGCGATGACGAACGCAGCGGAGCCGGAACTGCGCTGGCATGCGGTGGGACGCAGGAAGACGAGCGTTGCCCGGGTGTACCTCACGCCCGGGTCTGGGAAGTGGGAGGTGAACCGCCGCACCCTGGGTGACTATTTCCCGCGGCAGTCTCTGGTCCAGCACATACAGCAGCCGTTCATGGTGACGGATACGCTCGGGGCGTTCGACGTCAAAGCCCGAGTGTCCGGTGGGGGCCAGACGGGTCAGGCCGGTGCCTTGCGGCTCGGAATCGCCCGAGCGCTGGTGGGTGCCGACGGGACGCATCGGCGCAAACTGAGAGGCCATGGGCTCCTGACCCGTGATCCGCGGGCGGTGGAGCGGAAGAAGCCGGGTCAGCCTGGTGCGCGGAAGCGCTTCCAGTTCTCCAAGCGCTGATCGACGGGTAGAGACGACAGGACGCAAAACAAATCACATCGCCGGACCTCGCCCTGGGTGTCCCGTGTGTGGATCGAGGTGAGGGGTGATGGCGGTGGGAGCGCAACCCACGGACGAGTGTTATGACGCAGCCGAAGTTACAGGATCTCCTCGAAGCCGGCGTGCATTTCGGCCACCAGACGCGACGGTGGAACCCGAAGATGCGTCGGTTTATCTTCGCCGAACGTTCGGGCATCTATCTCATCGATCTGCAGAAGACGCTGCGCCAGCTCGAGGCGGCGCAGACGTTGTTGCGCGACGTGATCATGCGGGGCGAGAATATCCTCTTCGTGTGCACGAAGCGCCAGCTCAATCAGATCGTGAAGACCGAAGCCGACCGATGCGGGGCGCACTATGTGTCGGAACGCTGGTTGGGGGGCACGCTGACCAACTTCCAGACGATCAAGAGGCAGATCCGTCGGTTGAAGGACATCGAGCAAGGACTGGCGGACGGTGCCTTCGAGTTCTTTACCAAGAAGGAGCAGCTCCACTTCGAGCGAGAGCGACAGAAGCTCAATCGCAATCTCGAAGGGATCAAGAACATGGGTCGGCTGCCTGCGGCGATGTTCGTGGTGGACGCGAAGAAGGAGCGGATTGCCATCGCTGAGGCCAACAAGCTGGGCATTCCGGTGGTGGCGATCGTCGACACAAACGCCGACCCGGATCTGATCACCGTGCCCGTGCCTGGGAATGATGACGCGATTCGCTCCGTGTCGTTGATCACGCAGTCGCTGGTCGACGTGGTGGCGGCAGCCCGCAAAGAGGCGCCGGCCCGGGAAGTCGCTGCCGAAGCGGAAGCGTATAGCACATATGAGCCCGCTGAAGGCGAGGAGGAAGACGTTCGCCGTCGAAAGCGGCCACGCCGCAAACGGCGCCCGAAGCCGGAGGCCATCGCGGCACGCCTCAAGACGGAGCCGGCGGAAGGCGAGGGGCAAGAAGCGCCGGTGGAGGACGCGGAGAGCGCCGAGCACGCTGAGTCGGGCGCGGTGACGCAAGAGCCCGACACCGCGAAGGCCGGTGGCAAGTCGGGGGCCGCGGCGGGAAAGAGCAAGGAATAGGGAAGCTCCCACGTCGCCCTGAGTGTGAACTCGACCGCCGCTTCTTGAGCTGCTATTGAGCGCGAGGCGGCGGTTTTTGTCGAATGGGATTTGGAGATGGAATGACGCCAATGGCAACGACGATTACCGCGAAAGACGTAGGTGAGCTACGGGCCCGAACGGGGGCTGGCATGATGGACTGCAAGCGAGCCCTCGAGGAGACAGGTGGCGATGTCGCGAAGGCCGTCGACGTACTCCGCCGGAAGGGGATCGCGAAGGCCGAGAAACGGACGGGCCGCAGTGCCACCGAAGGCGTCATCGGCAGCTACATCCACCACGATGGCAAGACAGGCGTATTGGTGGAGGTGAACTGCGAGACGGACTTCGTGGCGCGGACCGAGGATTTCCAGGACCTCGCGAAGCAGATCGCGATGCACATCGCCGCGACGAATCCGATCGCTGTGATTGCGGACGACGTTCCGGACGAGGTCGTGTCCAAGGAGCGGAAGCTCTACGAGGAGCAGGTGGCGGAATCGGGAAAACCGGAGAAGGTCTGGTCGAGAATCGTCGATGGAAAGCTCAAGAAGTTCTTCCAGGAGCACGTCCTCATGGAACAGCCATTCGTGAAGGACGATTCGATGACAGTACGCGATCTCGTCAAGAACGTTTCCGGGAGAGTTGGGGAGAACGTCGTCGTACGTCGCTTTGCGCGCTTCGAGCTTGGCGGGGAGGAGTGAACGAGCTCGCCTACCGGCGGGCGCTCTTGAAGCTCTCCGGCGAAGCCCTTGCCGGAGAACGGGGGTTCGGTCTCGATTTCGGTGTGGTCAAGGGACTGACCGAAGAAATCAAAGACGTCCACGGCCTCAACGTACAGCTCGGAGTGGTCGTTGGCGGCGGGAACATCGTTCGTGGCGTCGAGGCCAGTAAGCAAGGAATGGACCGGGTCTCGGCGGATTACATGGGGATGCTGGGGACCGTGATCAACGCCCTCGCGCTCCAAGAGATGCTGGAGCAAAAGAGCGTCAACACCCGGGTAATGACGGCGATCCGGATGGAGGAGCTGGCGGAGCCGTACATCCGACGCCGGGCGCAGCGGCATCTCGAGAAGGGACGAGTGCTCCTGTTCGCCGGCGGGACGGGCAATCCGTTTTTCTCGACGGACAGTGCCGCGGTTCTTCGGGCGCTGGAGATCGAGGCCGATGTTCTCATCAAAGCGACGAACGTCGACGGCGTGTATACGGCGGATCCCAAGAAAGTGGCGGACGCCGAGTTCATCCCCGAGCTCTCGTTTCACGAGGCCATGGTGAAGAATCTCCGCGTCATGGACGCCAACGCGTTCGGCCTTTGCCAGGAGAATCGGCTCCCCATCGTCGTCATGAATGTCAACCGGCGCGGGGCCATCGCGCGCGTACTGCGTGGCGAGCGTCTCGGCACAATTGTCCGATGAGCACGTTGCCAGGGATTGCCAAGGAAGCGCGACAGCACATGCAGCAGGCGGTGGAGAATACGAAGCGCGAGTTCTCCACCATACGGAGCGGAAAGGCCACCACGAGCCTCCTCGACACGGTGCGCGTGGAGGCCTACGGCCAACAGCTGCCGCTGAATCAGGTTGCCTCCGTGAGCGCGCCCGAACCGAGACTCCTCACGGTACAGCCGTGGGATAAGTCGCTCGTCGGCGCCGTCGAGAAGGCGATCCTCACCGGCGACCTCGGCCTCAATCCGTCCAATGACGGGACCCTCATCCGGATTCCCTTGCCGCCCCTGACCGAAGACCGACGGAAAGAGCTCGTCCGTGTGGTCCGCAAGCTCGCAGAAGAAGGTCGCATCGGAATTCGCCATGCCCGGCACGAGGCGATCAATGAGATCAAGAAGGTGGAGCACATCTCGGACGACGACAAGCACCGCAGCGAGGCCGATGTCCAGAAACTCCACGACGACTTCATCGCGCAAATTGAATCCCTAGTGCTGGCCAAGGAAGCGGAGATCATGGAGGTCTGACGGGTCGATCACCGAACGCCCGAATTCCATGTCCGCCAATCTCGCCAAACGCATCGTAGTCGCCGGGATCGCGATCCCCGCCGCCGTCGGCGTCGTGTACCTCGGGGGATGGGTCCTGGCCAGCGCCGTCGCGGTGCTGGCGGTGGCTGGCTGCCATGAAGTGTATCGCCTCGCGGAGCAGACGGGAGTTCGACCCCTCTCCTTCAGTGGGTATGCCGGCGCCCTGGCCGTCCCACTCGTTGGATTCGCTAGTGTGCGCGGTGGACTCGTGCAGGGCCCGGTCGTGCCCATCGTGGCTGGAGCAGCGTGGCTGCTGCTGGTCATGGCTGTCGGCGTCCGCCGACGCGCGCCCACGGAGAAGCCCCTCGCGGCCATTGCCGTCACCGTCTTCGGGGTGCTCTACGCTGCGGGATTGCCAACGTTCCTGCTCGGGCTCCGCCACGGGTCGGCGGGGACGTCGCGGTGGGCCGCCACGTGGCTCGTGCTCCTTCCGCTCGCGCTGATCTGGATCTGCGACACGTTGGCCATGGCGGGCGGGTCGCTGATCGGGGGCCGAAAGCTGACCCCCGTGGTGAGCCCGAACAAGACGTGGTCCGGGGCGATCGCGGGGAGCATCGGTGCCCTCATCGTGGCGCCACTCTACGGGTCCTTCATTCTGGCACCCCTCGGGATCGTCCTCACCCTGGGCCAGTTGATGGTCTTTGGCGCCGTGGTGTCGATCGTGGGCCAGGTGGGCGACGTGGCAGAGTCGCTGTTCAAGCGTGAGGCTGGGGTCAAAGACTCGGGGTCGTTCTTCCCGGGCCATGGCGGGGTCCTCGATCGGCTAGATTCTCTGTACTGGGCGATTCCGACGGCGGTGCTCCTCCTCATGTGGTTTGGGACCCTATGACGACTGGCGTGGCAATCCTCGGCTCCACGGGGTCCATCGGTGAGAGCACGCTCCGCGTGCTGGAGCGACAGCGGGACCGGTTCCACGTGGTCGCGCTCACGGCCTATGGATCCGGGGACCGACTCAAAGCTCAGGTGGCGGCGGTGGGGGCCGGGTTCTCAGGACTGGTGACGGGGAGCGGTCGTGGTGCGCGAGCCGGCAACGCCGTCACGGGCATCGGGCCAGAGTGCTTGATTGAGGCGGCGACCCATCCCGACGTCCAGATCGTCGTCAACGCCGTTGTGGGAGCCGCCGGACTCGAGGCGACACTAGCAGCCCTGAGGACCGGAAAGCGCGTGGCGCTCGCCAACAAAGAATCGCTGGTCATGGCAGGTGACCTCGTGCGGAGGGCGGCGCAGGAGGGTCGTGGCGAGATCGTACCCGTGGATTCCGAACACAGCGCGGTGCTACAATGTCTCGCCGACAGGGGAGCCCAGCAGCTGCGGCGACTCATCCTCACGGGGTCCGGAGGTCCGTTCCGCAAGTGGCCGGAGGAGCAGCTTCGAGCGGTCACGGTCGAGGACGCGTTACGGCATCCGACGTGGAACATGGGACCGAAGATCACGGTCGACAGCGCCACACTGGCCAATAAGGCGCTGGAGGTCATCGAGGCGCACTACCTGTTCGACGTGGCGTATAGGTCTATCGAAGTCGTCATTCATCCACAGTCGATCGTGCATGCGTTCACCGAGTTCGTCGATGGATCGGTATTGGCGCAGATTGGGTTTCCGACCATGGAGCTGCCCATCCTGTATGCGCTGACTCACCCCGACCGCCTGTCGGACAACGGAGTTGCGGCTTTCGACCCCGTGACGGCGGGGCCGCTGACCTTCGAGCCATTGCGTGCCGCGACGTTTCCCGCGTTCGAGCTCGGAGTGGAGGCGGGAAAGCGGGGCGGTACCGCGCCGGCGGTGTTCAACGCGGCAAACGAGGTGGCCGTGCAGGCCTTCCTCGCGGGAGAGATTGAGTTTGGGTCTATTCCGAAGGTCATCGAGAGAGTAAACGGTGCTCGCGGCGGACCGCGAGGCCCGAGAGGTTGCGGAGGCGACGTGCTGCTGACGGTTGCGATAACCATCGTCGTTCTGGGCGTTCTGATCTTCGTCCATGAGTTGGGCCACTTTCTCGCCGCCAAGGCGGTGGGAATCGGGGTGCCGCGGTTTTCCATCGGTTTTGGGCCGCCAACGCCGCTCCGGTTCCAGCGAGGCGAGACGGAATACGTCGTCGCCTGGGTTCCCTTGGGCGGATATGTCAAGATGGCCAGTCGGGAGGAACAGGAGGCCATGGGGTCGCTCGAAGGTGGGACGACCGAAGACCATTGGCCAGAGAGCAAGCTCTTCGAGAACAAACCGCTCCTCGCCCGCATTGTGGTGATCTCCGCGGGTGTGATCATGAACTTCTTGTTCGCATGGGTGGTGTATGTCCTCCTCGCGACCGGCGGTCGTCTCGAGACCCCTACGACCACGATCGCTGAGGCCGATTCGGCCATCCTCCCCCCGGGAACCGAGGTGTTGGCCACGCTTCCGTATGGTACGGAGATAACACGAATCAATGGGGACTCAGTGCACTCCCTGACGGAGGTCTACCGGGCCATCGTTGACCCGGGCTCCGAGCGCCTGCGGTTCGATTTTCGCGATCGGTCGGACCCCGTCATTCTCCCGATCCCCGGGACCGATGCGGCGTCTCGAGCCGCGATCTTGGATGCCATCGAGTTCTGGATGGAGCCACGCGTCGGATCGGTGCTCCCGGGCGAGCCCGCGGAGCGGGCAGGACTCGAGCCCGGCGATCTGATCGTCGGCGCGAACCGCGACACCATCCGAAGCTGGCAAGACCTACTCACGACGGTCGAGGGGAATGTCGGTGACACCGTGATGTTCCTGGTGCTGCGGGAGGGCGAGATCGTTCGCGTCCCGGTGGTGCCCGCGGAACGGTCCGAGCTAGACCCCGCCACGGGCGAGGTTCGAAAGGTCGGGCGTATCGGCGTCGGCCAACACGTGATTCGGGTCGAGTACAGCATAGCCGAGGCGGTGGTGGTTGGCTCGCGAGACACTTGGGATCGGATGCGACTCGTGCTCATCACCCTCAAAGGGATGGTCTTGGGGCAAATCTCCCCCAGGGACTTGGGTGGGCCGATTCTGATCGGTCAGATGTCGGGACAGGTTGCGCGGTTGGGATTCGTACAGTTGGTCGCGTTCATGGCTTTCCTCTCTCTCAACCTGGCGATTCTCAATCTCC
Organism: Gemmatimonadota bacterium; assembly: GCA_039591615.1. Lineage (GTDB taxonomy): Bacteria > Gemmatimonadota > Gemmatimonadetes > Gemmatimonadales > GWC2-71-9 > JBDHDH01. Next base: position 19,358 of record JBDHDH010000053.1, read on the forward strand.
TCCCCATCCCCGTGCTCGATGGAGGACACTTGGTGTTCCTGTTTGCGGAAGGGATTCGCGGAAAGCCCTTGTCGCTGGCCGTGCGGGTTCGCCTGACCCAGGTCGGGCTGCTGGTGCTGATGGGGATCATGGCGCTGGTCTTGACCAACGATCTCTTCCGGTTGATCGGCGGGTAACGGGGAAGTCATCGCCCTACCCATACGACGAGAGCGGCCACGGCGGCGATCACTACCAGCGCCACGAGTGGCGCGAGCACCCAGCGGTATCGCCGCCAGCTGGCGGCGGGAGGTATCCCGTGCCCGTCCGGCGTGCGGCCGAAGCTCGGTGTCCGGCGCGTTCGTTGTGCGATTTGCAGCAGTTCGTCTCGCAGGGCCGTCGCGCTCCGGTAGCGGTCGGCAGGCTCTTTCGCGAGACACCGGAGGATGACGCGCTCGAAGCGAGTCGAGAGATCCGGACGCGAGCTACGGAGTCGGGGCGGTGCCTCCTCGACATGCATCCGGGCGAGCTCAAACCAGTCGGAGGCGCGAAACGGTGTCCGCCCCGAGGCCGCCTTGTAGAGCGTCACGCCAAGGGAGTAGATATCGCTGCGGCCGTCCACGGGTCGGCCCTGGGCGTGCTCGGGGGACATGTACTGTGGTGTGCCGAGGGTGATCGGAGGTCGGGACTGGGGCTTTGCGGACGAGAGCGCGTGGGCGATGCCGAAATCGCCGATCACTCCCGATCCGTCTTCGTGAAGCAAGATGTTGTGGACGTTGATGTCGCGGTGCACCACCCCCCGTTCGTGCGCGAAGGCAAGGCCGCTCGCGATGTCGGCGCCGAGGCGAATCAGCTGTGCCTCTCCCAGCGGCCCTTCACGCTGGAGGCGAGCGCCGAGGGAGTCGGCAAAGAGGTCCATCGAGAAGTAGGCGAGCCCGTCGGCCTCCCCGACATCGAGAATCGGGACGATGTTGGGATGTTGCAGTTCGGCCGCGGTCGCGGCTTCCCGCCGGAACCGGTCGCGGATGACCCGATCGCCCCCGTACCGGGGGTTCAGGACCTTCAGGGCGACGGCCCTTCGGCCGCTGAGGCGGGCGGCGAACACCCAGGCAAAGCCTCCTTGGCCGAGGAGCTGATCGACGGTGTAGGGGCCGAGAACGCGACCCACGAGGGCAGTCGGATCGAGGGTCATGGGCGGTCTTTACAGGTCACCGGTGTACGGCTAAATTGCTGTGCTGAGATAAAATAGAGCGTTTTCGGCCTACCTGCGCCGCAGAGGAACCGAGGTTCAATGAGCATCGACACGCAGGCCGTCGTCAACAAGTACGGCATGCATGAACGAGACACGGGATCGGCGCGCGTCCAGATCGCCGTGCTCACCGAGCGGATCAATACCCTCACCGAGCACTTTCGGGCGCATAAGAAAGATTACCACGGGCGGCGGGGCCTCCTCCAGATGGTGAGTCGCCGTCGCAGCCTGCTGGATTATCTCAAGCGCATCGATCGCGAATCCTACCGTCGATTGATCGACGAACTGAGCCTCCGTCACTAGAGCTTCGGCGTGGGCGAGAGGCGCCTGGGACGAGCACCCCAGGCGCCTCTCGGTATTCCCCTGTGCTCGATAGGAATTCACATGGTGCATCGAGTAGAGCGGTCCGTTGCCGGGACGTTATTCCGGCTGGAGACCGGCCGCGTCGCTAAGCAGGCTGCCGGAAGCGTGATCGTGCAGTATGGCGACACGATGCTCCTCGCCTCGGCCACCGTTTCCGAGAGCGAGTCGACCCTTCCGTTCTTTCCACTCACCGTCGAGTATCGCGAAAAGAGCTACGCCGCCGGCCGCATTCCTGGCGGCTTTTTCAAGCGGGAAGGGCGCCCCGCCGAGCAGGAGATCTTGGCGGCGCGCCTCATCGACCGGTCGATTCGTCCCTTGTTTCCAAAGGGATTCCGGAATGAGGTCCAAGTCTTCATCTACGTGTTGTCGGCCGACCAGGAGAATGACGCCGACGTCATGGGAGTCACGGGTGCTTCGGTAGCGCTCTCTCTGTCCCGTATTCCGTGGAATGGTCCCATCGCCGGCGTTCGCGTGGGGCGCGTCGAGGGCGAGTGGGTGCTGAATCCGACGTTTCGACAGCTCGAGTTCAGCGACCTCGATCTCGTGATCTCCGGTAATGCCGAATCCATCATTATGGTGGAGGGCGGAGCGCTCGAGGTGCAGGATGAGCACGTAGCCGATGCGCTGGCCTTCGCCCAGAAGGGATTGGCCGAGCTCGTGGAGCTCGAGAACGAGATCATCCGTGAGGTGGCGGTTCCGAAGATGGAGGTGGTCACGCCGGAGCCAGCTCCGGAGGTGGCGGGCCGGGTACGGGAGTTGGCGCAGGAACGGATTCGCGAATCCCTCACCCTCCACGAGAAGGCTGAGCGCGCCCAGGCACTGGCGACCGTCCAGTCGGACGTGGCCGAATCGGTCCTGGCGGAGTTCCCCGAGCACGGGAGTGACATCCGGGCCGTCTTGGATGAGATCGAATACGAGACAATGCGCCGCCAGGTCCTCGATCACGGCGAGCGCATCGACGGTCGAGACCTCGATACGGTCCGTTCCATCAGCAGCGAGGTCGGTGTGCTCCCACGAACGCATGGCTCGGCGCTGTTCACGCGGGGGCAGACACAGGCGCTGGTCAGTACCACCCTCGGCACCGTCTCCGACGAGCAGCGGATCGACAACATCGATGTCCCAGAGGATACCACCAAGAGCTTCATGCTCCACTACAATTTTCCACCGTTTTCCACGGGGGAAGTGCGACCGCTCAGGGGGGTTAGCCGCCGGGAGATCGGGCACGGACACCTCGCGGAACGCGCTCTTCAGGCTCTGCTGCCGCCGTACGAGGAATTCCCCTACACGATCCGACTCGTCTCGGATATCCTCGAATCGAATGGGTCATCGTCGATGGCCACGGTCTGTGGTGGCTCCCTCGCATTGATGGACGCCGGCGTGCCGATCACGGCACCGTGCGCTGGCGTGGCGATGGGCCTGATCAAAGAGGGGGATCGGGTGGCCGTGCTCACGGATATTCTCGGCAGCGAGGATTTCCTGGGCGATATGGACTTCAAGGTTGCTGGCACCCGCGGCGGAGTGACGTCGATCCAGATGGACATCAAGATCAGCGGTCTCGGCCTGACGATCATTCGGGAAGCGCTCGCCAAGGCGAAGATCGGACGGCTCCATATACTCGACCGGATGGCGGAGACGATTGCCGAGCCTCGGACGACCCTGTCCAAGTACGCGCCCCGCATCATCACGATCGAGATCAACCCCGAGCGAATCGGTGAGGTCATCGGGCCGAAGGGCAAGATCATCCGCGGCATTCAAGAGGAGACGGGCGCTGAGGTCAACGTGGACGACTCAGGGCTGGTCACCATCTCCAGCGTGGACGGTGCGGCGGGTGAGCGGGCCCGCGCCATGATCGAGGATCTCGTGCGGGAGCCCGAAGTAGGAGCGGTATACGAGGGCGTCGTGAAGAGTACGACGAATTTCGGCGCCTTCGTCGAGATCCTGCCTGGGCGAGAAGGCCTCCTTCACATTTCGGAGCTACAGCACGGTCGTACCGAACGGACCGAGGACGTCGTGAAGAAAGGTGACCGGGTGCGAGTGAAGCTCCTCGAGGTCGATGACCGTGGAAAGATGCGGCTCTCCCGGAAGGCACTCCTCGAACGAAACGACGGGGCACCCGAGAAGAAGCAGCGAACCAAGCAGACCCGCTGAGGCGCGTGCAAACCGTCGCGCTGGAGGAGCGGCTCTGCCGGACGGAAGCGCCCAATGGCGTGGTGGTTCTCTCGGAAGCCCTCCCCGCCGTCCGATCGGTCGCCGTCGGCATCTGGGTGAAGACGGCCTCCGTCCACGAGGACGCTCTTCGCATGGGCGTCTCTCACCTGTTGGAGCACATGGTGTTCAAAGGCACCGAGCGGCGCAGCGCCCGTGACATCGCCCTGGAGCTAGAAGCGCGGGGCGGGTCACTCGACGCCTTCACCGCGCGCGACCACACTTCCTACCAAGCCAGGGTGCTAGACCAGGACTTGCCACGGGCCCTGGACGTGCTCACTGATCTCGTTCGACACCCCGCGTTGCGGGAGTCCGATCTGGACCTCGAACGAAAGGTCGTGCTCGAGGAGATCAGCACGGTAGAGGATACACCAGACGATCTGGTATTCGATCTCCACACCCAGGCCCTCTGGCCCGATCACCCGTATGGGTATCCCATTCTCGGCACGCGGGAGACGGTGAGTCAGCTGAAAACGTCCGACCTCCGTGAATTGCACCGGGTCGCGTACCATCCACGCCACGTGATCATCGCGGCGGCGGGCAACCTCCGCCACGATGTCCTCCTGAAGCTCGTCGCCAAATGCGGTTGGTTCACGTTCGAGCCGGGTCCAGGGCCGAAGAGCATCCCGGGCGTGCCCCCGGCCGTTCGGGGGCAGCACCGGGTGCACCGCGAGACGGCACAGGCCCACATCGTGCTGGGGACCGATAGCTTCCCCTACACCGATCCCCGCCGCGAGACGTTGATGCTGCTGAATACCGTGTTGGGCGCCGGCATGTCCAGCCGGCTCTTCCAGCGCGTTCGTGAAGAACTGGGGCTGGCGTACGCCGTCTACAGTTTTCACTCCTTTTTCAGGGAGGCGGGTGTCACCGGAGTGTATGTCGGGTCGCATCCCTCGACCGCGGGGCAGGCCGTGGACGCGATCCTCGGGGAATTACGTGCGCTGGCGCTGGAGGGTCTGTCGAACCAGGCACTCGGCGAGGCCAAGCAGCAGGTGAAGGGTCAGATCACGCTCTCACTGGAGAGTCCGGCGGCCCGGATGTACCGTCTCGCGGCGGTCCCGCTATTTGGCGTTCCCCATCGGACCATCGATCAGATCCTGGCAGATATCGACCGGATCTCGCGGGAGGACGCGCTGGGCGTGGCGAGCCAGCTCTTCGATCCGGAGCGTCAGACCATCGTGTGGCTTGGGCCGAATTGAGCGAGGGATCCACTCGCAAGTGACAGCTTCATGAAGATTGGCGTGCCGAAGGAGATCAAGACCGCGGAGAGTCGGGTGGCACTCGTTCCCAGCGGGGCAGAGACGCTGGTGACCGACGGACACAGCGTGTTGGTGCAAGAGGGGGCCGGCGAGGGAAGCGGGTTCTCCGACCATGACTATTCCAGCGTCGGAGCACAGATCCACCCCACCGCGGAGGAGGTTTGGGCCGGGGCGGACATGATCATGAAGGTCAAGGAGCCCATCGAACGGGAGTGGCCGTGCATCCGGCCGGGGCAGCTCATCTTCACGTATTTCCACTTCGCCGCCAGCGAGGCCTTGACCCGCGCGGTCATGAAGTCCGAGTGCGTCGCGATCGCCTACGAGACGGTCCAGTTGGACTCCGGGGAGCTCCCGCTGCTCACCCCCATGAGCGAGGTAGCCGGCCGAATGGCCGTACAAGAAGGGGCGAGGTATCTCGAGAAGTTCCACGGGGGCCGAGGCGTGCTGCTCGGCGGGGTCCCCGGTGTGCTTCCGGCCGAGGTTGTGATTCTCGGCGGCGGGGTAGTCGGGACCAACGCCGCCAAGATGGCCGCGGGACTAGGCGCACACGTGACCGTTCTGGACGTGAATCTGGACCGGCTGCGCTATCTGGCCGACGTCATGCCAGCCAACGTCGATCTCGTGTTCTCCAGCCGGCGCTATATACTGGAGCAGATCCAACGGGCGGACTTGCTGATCGGTGGTGTTCTCCTCCCGGGAGCCAAGGCCCCCAAGCTGGTACTCCGGGAGGATCTCACCCTCATGAAGAAGGGCTCGGTCGTCGTGGACGTTTCGGTCGATCAGGGGGGGTGCATCGAGACGATTCACGCCACCACCCACGAGGCACCGACGTATGTCGTGGAGGGTGTCGTACACTACGGTGTCGCAAACATGCCCGGGGCTGTCCCCCGGACATCCACGTTGGCTCTCACGAATGCGACGCTTCCGTACGCCCGGCGCCTTGCACGAAACGGGTGGCGAAGAGCGTGCTCGGAGGATCAGGCCCTGTTTCAGGGCCTGAATGTCATCGAGGGGGCCGTCGTGTACCCAGGTGTAGCGGAGGCGTTCAGGTTGGAGCTCACCGACGGGCGCAGCTTGATCTAACCTGTGAGGGCCGAGGGTCTAACCCGGTATCTTGTGAGAACTTCGGGACATCTGTTATGTTGCGTGCTCGCGGCCGTCCCGGGCTCTGCGCCCGAGCCCACCTTGTTTCGACCACGTTAGTCTTCGGATGCGGTGGCCAAAGTTTAGCTTAGGCAGCTTTCTGCCTGCGAGCGAGATCGCGGTCGATCTCGGTACCTCGAACACGCTCATCTACGTCCGCGGCGAGGGCATCGTGTTGAACGAGCCCTCGGTGGTAGCCGTGGAGAGTTCATCCGGCAAGATCAAAGGGATCGGGCTGGAGGCGAAGCGCATGCTCGGCCGCACGCCCGACGGTGTTGTCGCGGTGCGACCCCTCAAGGATGGGGTGATCGCCGACTTCGACGTGACAGAGAAGATGCTGCGGTACTTCCTGTCGTCCATCATTCAGAAGCACGTGCTCCGGGTAAAGCCTCGCGTCGTCGTCTGCGTGCCATCCGGGATCACGGAAGTCGAACGACGGGCCGTGCGGGACAGTGCTCACTCCGCTGGCGCGAAAGAGGTGTACATGGTGGACGAGCCGATGGCCGCTGCGATCGGGGTCGGTCTACCGGTAGAGACCCCCACGGGCAACATGGTGATTGACATCGGGGGCGGAACCACGGAAATCGCTGTTATCGCGCTGTCCGGCATCGTGAGCAACACCTCGATCCGCACGGGAGGGGATGAACTGGATCAGGCCATCGTCCAATTCATGCGGAAGAACTACAACCTCCTCATTGGCGAGCCGACCGCGGAATCGATAAAGATCCAGATCGGGAGCGCCGTCCCAATCGGTGAGGAGGGGGAGATGGAGGCCAAGGGCCGGGATCTGGTCTCCGGCATCCCCAAGGTCGTGCGGGTCCACACCAGCGAGATTCGGGAAGCGATTCAGGAACCCGTACAGCAGATCGTCGATGCCGTACGCCGCACCCTCGAGATCACCCCGCCGGAGTTGGCGAGCGACATCGTCGACCGTGGGATCGTCATGGCGGGCGGGGGGTCGCTGATCCGGGGTCTCGACGTCGCGCTGTCTCAGGAAACGTCGCTTCCGATCCGTGTAGATGAGGATCCCTTGACCTGTGTGGTACGAGGGACGGGGAGGATTCTGGAGGACCCCGAGAAATATCGTTCAGTGCTCGCCACCTGAGTCTTGCGTGGGAAGTTCCCCGAACCGATTCACGTCACGTCGTGACACTATCGCATTTGGCCTGTGCCTGCTGCTGGCCATCGCGGCCCGCTCAGCACCGCCGAGTGTCCAAGCGCCGCTAGCATCGGCCATCCGCGGCACCGTGCTCGCCCCATTGCTCGCGCTCCAGCGCCAGGCGGAACTGATCAAGAATGCCAGAGTGCGGTACACGGCGCTCGCGGCACAGCGGGATTCGGCGCTGTTGGCCGCGCAGGGCATCGACGCGCTCCAGGAGGAGAATGCACGTCTTCGGGAGACGCTCATGCTGTCACGGCGCGTCCGCAGTGCACACGTGGGTGCGGAGGTGCTGCATCAGGCGGCGTCGACGGACGGGTACACGCTCGTACTGGGCGTCGGCAGCAACGACGGTGTGCGCCCCATGGCGCCGGTGGTTGCCGCCGGCGGGCTCGTCGGCATCGTCCGCAGCGTCGAGGCGCATACGGCGGTGATGACGGTGTGGGCCCATCCGGAGTTCCGCGTCAGCGCGATGACCCTCGAAGGATCGGTATTCGGCATCGTGGCACCTCGGGGGGGTGACGGGCCGAGGGAGATGCTCCTCGAGCTCCGAGGTGTTTCATACCGGGAGCAAGTTTCCGCCGGGACGCCCATCTACACCTCTGGACTCGGCGGCACCAGTGGCCTCTACCCCCGCGGCATCCCCATCGGGCAGGTGATCGGCATCGCCGATGAGCGGGAGGGGTGGTCCCGCACCTATCTCGTCCGCCCGGCCGTGCATCCCGCCTCTCTGTCCCACGTCATCGTGCTCACGGAGCGGCCGCTCGATCTGCGTGGGGGCTTCGAGGGGGGACCGTGAGCGCACGCCGGGAGCCCATGCGGGCGGCGGTGGTGATGAGCCTCCTCGTGATCCTCCATTTCGTCTTGCGGCCGTTCTTGGGCGATTCGAGGGTCGCACCGGACATGCTGCTCTTGGCGCTCCTTGTCTATGCCATCGGTGCCAGGCCAGGAGCAGCGGCAATTGCCGGTTTCGTGGTCGGGTTGTTGGCGGACGCGCTCACGCCCGTTGCGTTTGGGGCGAACGCGCTCGCGCATTCCGCGGTGGGCTATCTCGCGGCGTGGGGGAAGGCCGTGTTCTTCGCTGAGAATCTCATGGTCAACGCCGGGTTCTTCTTCGTTGGGGCTTGGGTACGCGACCTGCTCGTTCTCGTTGCCGGACGGCATGTTGACGGATCGGCGTTCTTCTGGCAGCTTGCGGTCTGGTCGATTCTCAAAGCCGGCACCACGGCGCTCCTTGGGGTGGCGGTGCTAGCCACCTTCAGACGATGGCTCGCCGTGCGGGTGGTCGAGTGATCTGGCATCATCCGCACGCCTTGACCCGACGCGGGGCGATTGGGCGTCACGTCGTCCTCGCCGTTTTCGGCCTCCTCGTCTTGGCGTTCTTCCGTGTCCAGGTTCTTGGCTCCAGTCTGTACCGGCTGCAGTCGGAGGAGAATCGACTGCGGCCGGTGCCGGTGCCGGCCCCCCGGGGGTTGATCCTCGATCGCAATGGCATTGCACTGGCGGAAAACGTCCCCGGTTATGCCGTCGCGTTGATTGCCTCGTCCGAAGACTCGCTGCGCGCCACGGTCGAACGTATTGCGCCCATTGCCGGCATCGACGCTGCACAGGTCGAGCGTGTGATCCAACGCTATCGGCGACGGTCCCGCGATCCCGTGGTGATCGTCCCCGACGCGTCCTTTGAGGTGGTGTCGGCGCTGGAGGAGCGGCGGACCTGGATCCCCGGACTCGTGATCCAGAGTGAGCCGAAACGTCGATATCGGTACGGCGAGATCACCGCCCATGTCGTTGGCTATCTGGACGAGATCACCGAGCAGGAGCTCGAGGCCGGAACCTTCCAGGGTGCTCGCCTCGGCACGCTGGTTGGTCGCGACGGCTTGGAACGCGAATACGACGAACTCGTCCGCGGAAGGGACGGTTCTCTCTTCCTCGAGGTCGACGCCATGGGGCGGACGGTTCGCGAGTCTGGCGAGCGGTCGCGGCTCGAGCCGCGGCCCGGTCAGACCATTAGCACGACCCTCGATGCGCGCCTCCAAGAGTACGTGGCGAAGGTCTTCCCAGCTGGCCAGCTGGGGTCGGTGGTCGTGATGGATCCTCGGACCGGAGAGATTCTCTCGCTGTACTCGTCGCCGAGCTATGATCCCAACGCGTTCATCGGCGGCATCGATCCGGATCGGTGGCGGGAACTCTCGCGGGCAGAGGACGCGCCACTTCTGAACCGAGCGATCCAGGCACGCTATCCGCCAGCTTCGCCCTGGAAACTCGTCCTGGCCGCACAGGCGATGAAACGGGGAATCGTCGGGCTGCGGAGTCGCATGCCAATCCCCTGTGCGGGTGGGCTGCGCTATTACAACCGCTACTTCCGCTGCTGGCGCGTGCAGGGCCACGGCGACCTCACGCTCGCTGAGGCCATCCAGCACTCGTGCGATGTGTACTTCTATCAGCTCGGTCTGCGTTTGCAACTCCCCAATATGCTCCATGATGCCGGTGAGCTGGGTTTCCGCACCCCCACGGGAGTGGATCTCCCCAACGAGGTCACGCCCATTTTTCCGTCGTCCACCGAGTACTACAACCGGCGATATGGTCCGCGTGGATGGACCAACGCCGTGACGCTGAATCTGGCCATCGGCCAGGGGGAAAACGCCCAGACCCTGATGGGGATGGTGCGGTTCTACGCCATGCTGGGTAACCCGGACGGCACCGCCGCGGAGCCCTGGTTCGTGGAGCGGCCGTCGGAAGGTCGGGTGCGGCAGCTCGGGTTGGATGGCGAATCGCTGCAAGGCTTGCGTGAGGCCCTCGTCGCTGTCGTGGCCGAAGGTACGGGCGCCGGCGCACGGATTGCGAACCTCCGTATTGCCGGCAAGACGGGGACCGCGCAGAATGCGCACGGGCCGGACCATGGTTGGTTCATCGCGTTCGCGCCGGCGCAGAGTCCCGAAGTCCTCGTGGGGGCGATCGTCGAGTTTGCCGAGCATGGATCATCGATCGCCCCGATGGTGACGCAGATCATCGCTCGGCACCTCCTGGGCCCCGGGGCTCCGTCCTCGAGTGTCACAGAGGCGGAACTCACCGTCCCCCACGATTCGGCTCCCACGCCGCTCCCGATTCTCCCGAACCCCACTTCCCTCCGCCGACCCCCTCGGGATCCCCCGCGACGGTGAAGACCCAGGGACTGGACAAGCCCCTCCTGGCCACGACGGCGGCACTCATGGTGGTGGGCCTCGCAACGCTCTACTCCGCCGGGCAGACCGATGCGCCCTCCGCCGCAGCGGGGATCTGGAAGGGCCAGCTAGTCTGGGTCGCGCTGGGCTTGGGGGTGGCCGCCGTGACGTTCCGCTTCTCGCCGCGGATCCTGGAGTGGATCACACCCTTCGGGTATGCCTTGGCACTGGCGCTCCTCGGGCTGACCCTTCTGATCGGGACGGGAGCCGGGACCGCAGCAGGGGCCAAATCCTGGCTGGCTATCGGGGGCATGCGGATCGGGCAACCGGTGGAGTTGGCGAAGGTTGCCGCGATTCTGATGCTGGCCCGCCACCTCGGATCGCGCCGGGAAGCTCCCGGGGGCATCCGCGAGCTCATGCCGGCGTGCGTCATCGTTGGTGTGCCGTTCGTGCTGGTCGGGCTCCAGCCAGATCTGGGCAGTGCGATGGTGTTCCTCGGCATCCTCTTCGCTGTGCTGTTCTGGGTCGGCGTGCCAGCCAGGTGGTTGCTCCTGCTCGCGTCTCCCCTCATCAGCCTGTTGCTGGCCTTCTCCACCGCCACGTGGGGAGCTTGGATCGTTCTCCTCACCGTACTGCTGCTGTGGACCCGGCCTTATGTGCTGGAGGGCCTGGGGGTCTGGCTCACGAACGTGCTCATGGGGGTTATCGCCCTCGAGCTGTGGCGCACCCTCGCACCGTACCAGCAGAATCGATTGCTCTCCTTCTTGAATCCCGAGATCGATCCGCGGGCCACCGGCTGGCATATCATCCAGTCGAAGATCGCGATCGGATCGGGCGGGCTGCTGGGGAAGGGGTTCGCGGACGGGACACAAAAACGTCTCGCATTCCTTCCCGCGCAGCACACGGATTTCATCTACTCGGTGCTGGGCGAGGAGCTGGGGTTCGTGGGCGTGTTGGTGAGCCTTGCGCTCTTCGCGGCGTTTCTCCTGATCTTGGTGCGGATTGCTCGGCGAGCCACGGATCCGTTCTCGTCGATGGTGGTGTTCGGGATCGTGGGCCTGTTTCTCACACACATCGTCGTCAATGTGGGCATGACAGTCGGACTCATGCCCATCACGGGCATTCCCCTCCCGTTCTTCTCCTACGGCGGGTCTTTCCTGTTGACATCGTGCGTTTGCGTTGCGCTGGCCCTGCGAGTGGCCTGGGACTCGCGAGGCTCGGGGTACCTCGAGTTCTGACGACGTGATCGGGCCCGAGGGCTAGCGGTGGGGTGCGGGCGTGCTCAAATTGCCTAGTTGCATTTCTCTGCGATCGTCATGGCCTGGTTTCGGAAAGATCGGAGACGCCGCGAGACGCGGCGGGAGCGGCTGGAAATCCCCGCAGACGCGTGGGACAAGTGTGAGGAATGCGGGCATGTAGATATCACGGATAAGCTCGAACGCGCTCTTCAGGTCTGTCCCGGCTGCGGGCACCATCGTCGGATCGGTGCCCGTCGGTATATCGAGATTCTCACCGACAGTGGCAGCTTCGTGGAACTCTTCGTCGAGCTTCGCTCCGTCGACCCCCTGGGATTCGAAGGCTATCTCGACCGTCTGGGTGTCGCGTACCAGAAGGCCGGGAACGCCGAAGCGATCGTCGCCGGTTACGGAACGCTCACCGAGCTCGAAATCAATATCGGGGTGATGCAGTTCGCTTTCATGGGGGGATCCATGGGATCCGTCGTCGGTGAGAAGGTCGCCCGCCTCGCCGATCGGTCGATCGAGCGAAGTGTGCCGTTGGTGCTCGTGTCGGCGTCAGGGGGCGCCCGTATGCAGGAAGGCGTGCTGAGTCTGATGCAAATGGCGAAGACCTCGGTGCTGAGGGCACGGCTCCGGGACGCCGGCGTTCCGTTCATCTCTATCCTCACCAACCCAACCACCGGCGGCGTATCGGCCTCGTTCGCGATGCAGGGGGACGCCAACCTTGCCGAGCCCGGTGCTGTCGTTGGGTTCGCCGGACCGCGAGTGATCAAACAGACGATCGGTCAGGACCTGCCCAAGGGATTCCAGACCGCAGAATTCCTCGTGGAGCACGGCATGCTAGACGCTGTGGTGCCGCGGCCTCAGCTGCCGAGCGTGACAGCCAGACTCCTGCGGATGATGATGGGACTAGAGACGATCGAGGTCCCCACCTGAGATTCACCTTCGACACCGCGTACGCCTACCTCTCCCCTCGCACTGGCGGCGGTGCGAAGTGGTCCCTCGGCCCCACTCAAGCGCTCCTCAGACGGCTGGGGAATCCCGAACAGCACTATCGTTCCGTTCACATCGGCGGCACCAACGGCAAGGGTTCAGTGGCGGCCCTCGTCTGTGAGGCCCTTCGTGCGTCGGGACGAAGGACAGCACTCTACACCTCGCCCCATCTCGTCGACATACGCGAACGCATGCTGGTCGACAGCCGCCCCATTCCGGCGACGGCGTTCGCATCATGGACGGAGGAGCTCGCGGAGACGATCGAGCAGACCGGAGCCAGCTTCTTCGAAGCGACGACCGCTATCGCTCTTGCCGATTTTGCGGCTCGGGGCGCTGAGATCGCCGTTGTCGAGGTGGGTCTCGGAGGGCGCCTCGACAGCACGAATGTCCTGTGTCCGGTGGTGAGCTGCGTGACACAGGTAGGACGCGAGCACACCGACTATCTCGGTGAATCCCTGGAGGCGATCGCGAGAGAGAAGGCAGGAATCGCGAAATCCCGCGTTCCCTTCGTCGTTGGTGAGCCGGACGAGAGACTGGCCCACCTCCTCGCCGAGGCGGCGGCGCGTACAGGTGCCGTGGTGAACCGTGTCGCGGGAGCGCGGCGGTACGCAGGAACGTTGCGACTGCGAGGCGCTCACCAGCGCCGCAACGCAGCGGTGGCGGAGGCGATTCTCCAGAATCTGCCGGAGCCGTTCCGTCCCGGAAGGGAGGCGCTCGAACGCGGTTTTGCCAAGGCCTACCTGCCGGGTCGGCTCGACCTGCGCGGAAAATGGCTCTTCGACGTGGCGCACAACCCACAGGCCATTGATGCCCTGGTGGCTGGGTTGGGGGAGCTACGGCCTCCGAGGCCGCTGCATGCCCTTGTCGGGATCCTCCGGGACAAGGACTGGAAGACGATGCTCGCCTCGCTGGAAACGGCGGTGGACACCCTGTGGGTGACACATTCCCCCACCGCGCCCACGAGCCGGCGGTGGGACCTGAATGGGGTCCTTCAGGAGCTCGGCATACGGATCCACGCCGAGCCGGACTTCAACCGAGCCCTTGAACAGGCACAGGTGGGAGCGAGGACCGTGTTGGTGACGGGGTCGTTTCATACCGTTGGCGACGCCATGGCCCGGTTGCCTGGGTTTGCGCCGCTCGGGTAGATTGGGGCGATGCAATTCCAGGGTCTGCCGGGCTTCCGCGATTTCTATCCCGACGACCTCGTTTTCCGCAACCACATCCTGGGTGTCTGGCGCGACGTAGCCACCCGCTACGGCTTCGAGGAGTACGACGGCCCGCCGTTGGAGCCTCTCGAGCTCTACACTCAGAAGAGCGGAGATGAGATCGTCAGCCAATTGTACGAGTTTCGGGACCGGGGTGGGCGACAGGTCGCGTTGAGGCCGGAGATGACCCCGACCCTGGCACGGATGGTGGCGGCCCGCGCTGGCGCCCTCAAGAAGCCTATCCGGTGGTTTTCGATCCCGCAGCTCTTCCGTTACGAGCGTCAGCAACGGGGCCGACTGCGGGAGCATTTCCAGTTCAACATGGATCTGATTGGTGAGTCGGGGCCACTCGCCGATGCGGAGATCATCGCCGCCGCCATCGATGTGACGAGAATGTTGGGGCTGGGTCCTTCGGAGGTGCGAGCCCGCGTGTCAGATCGGCGCATCGTGCGCGCGCTGCTGTGTGCTGCAGGCGTTCCGGAGCACGGCCTTCTCCCCGCGTACGCGGCCATCGACAAGATCGGGCGGGCACCCCGGTCCGACCTGGTGAAGGACCTGGGGCTGGCTCTCGGCGTGGGTGAGCGCTCCGAGCTGCCAGAGCGAGTGCTGTCCGTGGGTGAGATCAGGGGTCTCGAGTCGGTGAAGGAACGACTCGCCGACGAAGGTGATCTCGCGGAGGTTACGGAGCCGCTCGCGGACTGCGTGGAGGCCTTGCGGCAGATGGAGCTGGGAGCGTTCGTCGATGTGGATCTGTCAGTGGTGCGAGGGCTTGCCTACTACACCGGTGTCGTCTTCGAGTTGTTCGACGCTGGCGCATCGCTGCGTGCGATCTGCGGTGGCGGTCGCTACGACGGACTCCTTGGGACATTGGGTGGTGCCGAGCTTCCGGCAGTGGGATTCGGCATGGGGGACGTTGTACTGGGGGAGCTCCTCCGTGACCGCGGTCGCGGCCCGACGCCGGAGCCGCGGCTGGATGCGTTCCTCGTGGCGGTGACGTCCGAGGATCTGGCGTTTGTGCTCCGCCTAGCTCACCAGCTGCGGGATCGGGGAGTGCGCGTCGAGTTCAGCCTCAAGCAGCAGTCCATGACGAAGCAACTGAGAACGGCGGCGGCGCGTCCCGCGAGGCGCGCGGTGATCGTCGGTCCCGACGAGCGCGCCGTCGGAGAAGCGCTGGTGCGCGATCTCGACACGGGAAGCGAGGAGCGTATCGCCTTCGGCGCATTGGTACAGGATTACGTATGGACCTAAGGCAAACGACCTCCGTTGTCCCTCGTCAGCGCAGCGGCCGTGCGGAGACATCCATCATGTGGGCAGAGACAGAACGATGAGTCAGGATCAGGGCGTCACACCTCGGGAGGAGGATTTTGGCGCCTGGTATAACGATGTGATCATGCGTGCGGAGCTGGCGGACTACACGCCGGTGCGCGGTTGCATGGCCATCCGTCCGAGGGGCTTTCGGATCTGGGAGCTGATGCAGCAGGCGCTAGACGAGATGTTCCGCGCGACGGGCCACGAAAACGCCTATTTCCCTCTCTTCATCCCCCAGAGCTTCCTGGCGAGGGAAGCCGAGCATGTCGAGGGATTCTCGCCGCAAACCGCTGTGGTCACGCACGGCGGGGGAAAGAAGCTCGAGGAGCCGCTGGTGATACGGCCCACATCCGAGACGATCATTTACGCGATGCTGTCGAAGTGGGTTCAGAGTCACCGCGATTTGCCGGTGCTCTTGAATCAGTGGGTCAACGTGGTGCGGTGGGAGCTGCGCACACGACTGTTTCTCCGTACCACGGAGTTCTTGTGGCAGGAGGGACACACGGCGCACGCCACGCAGGCCGAAGCGGAAGCCGAGGCCCTCCAGATGCTCGGGATCTACCGGCGGTTTATGGAAGAGTGGATGGCCCTGCCGGTACTCACCGGGGTGAAGACGGAGGCCGAGAAGTTCGCTGGTGCAATTCGCACACACGCGTTGGAGGGGCTGATGCAGGACAATAAGGCCCTCCAAGCCGGGACATCGCACTATCTGGGGCAGAACTTTGCGCGGGCGTTCAACGCGCGCTTCCAGACCGAGCGTGGTGATATGGAGTACATGTGGAGCACGTCGTGGGGTGTGTCGACGCGCTTGGTAGGGGGGTTGATTCTCACCCACAGTGATGATCGGGGTCTCGTGTGCCCCCCTCGGCTAGCTCCTTCCCAGGTGGTGGTGGTGCCGATCTGGAAATCTGACCAGCAGCGGCAGGTTGTCGTCGCCGAGGCGCGTAGGATTCTGGCAGAGTTGCGGGATGCGGGACACCGCATCGAACTCGATGAGCGTGAGGGCATGTCGCCCGGCGCGAAGTATTACCATTGGGAAGCGCGCGGCGTCCCTGTGCGTGTCGAGATCGGACCGCGGGACGTCGAGAACGAACAGGTGGTGTTGGCCAGGCGAACGGGTGGGAAGGCGCCTGTGGGACGGGGTCAGGTGCGAGATGCCGTCCGGACTACCTTGGATGAGATCCAAGCGCATCTCTTTGAGGAAGCACGAGCGCGGCGTGAGGCCAACTCCCTCCGCGGCGTGAATCGGGACCAGCTCGTTGCGTTCATGCAAGGAAAGGCCGGCTTTGCGTACGGAGGGTTCTGCGGGAGCGATGTCTGCGAGACAGCGGTGAAGGAACGGACCAAAGCGACGATCCGGCTGCTACCTGACGAGGAGTTTCGCTCCGACCCGGCCCCGGCCCGCTGCGCCTGGTGCGGGACGGAGGCCGTTGCCGAGGCCGTATGGGCGAAAGCCTACTGAGGCACGAGCCCGAGTTGTTCCACGAGATCGCCGAGGGCGCGGGGACACCCGTCTACGTCTACGAAGCGCAGGAGATTCGGCGTCGCTACTCGGAACTCGTGTCAGCCTTCCGCAGAATCCCTCATCGAATCTGCTATTCCCTCAAAGCGAACAGCAGTCTGGCAGTGCTTGCGCTCCTCCGACAGCTGGGAGCGGGGGCAGACATCGTTTGCGGCGGCGAGCCGGCGCCTTTGCAGACGCCGTCCAGCCGCTCGCTGAGGCCACGGGACTCCCGTTACTCATCGAGCCGGGGCGATTCGTCGTCGGGGCCGCGGGAGTGCTTCTCACCCGCTGTCTCTACGCCAAACGCTCGGGTGGCAGGGAGCTTTGCGTGGTCGATGCCGGAATGAACGATTTCCTGCGTCCCAGCCTTTACGGCGCCACGCATGAAATCCGGACTGTGGAGAAGAGGGGAAGGAACGATCGTCCCAGACGTGGCCGTAATGATCTGATCGATGTCGTTGGCCCGGTCTGCGAGTCGGGCGACTTCTTGGGACTCGATCGGGATCTCCCGGACGTAGCGCCCGGGACGCTGCTGGCGATCCTCACTGTCGGTGCCTATGGCTTCTCGATGAGCTCCACCAACAACTCGCGCCCCCGGCCGGCTGAAGCGATGGTAGACCGCGGGCGGTGGGCGGTCATTCGAGCGCGGGAGACGGTGGACGACTTGATGCGGGGTGAGACGGTGAACCCCGATTGGCAGGGGGCTGAAGCGCAATGACCGGTGTCGACAGTGGCGTGCTGATCCTCGACTACGGTAGCCAGTACACGAAGCTCATCGCGCGCCGCGTGCGGGAAGCGCACGTGTACAGTGAAATTGCGCCACCATCATGCACGGTGGGGTGGATCGAGCAGCAGCGTCCCAGGGGAATCATCATCTCCGGGGGTCCCGCTTCCGTGTACGACACCGACGCTCCCAGACTCGATCCCGCACTCCTTGACCTCGGTATTCCGATCCTCGGCGTTTGCTACGGCATGCAGCTCATTGCGCACCACACGGGTGGTGTCGTCGAGCGGATAGGGGAGCGGGAATACGGACGGGCCGAGATTCGAATCCGGATGCGTAATGGCCTCTTTGCCGGGTTCGATCCGACTGAGCGGGTGACGGTGTGGATGAGTCACGGCGACACCGTCCGGGATGTGGGTCCCGACTTCGTGGTCACCGCCTCGAGCGACAGCGCCCCGGTGGCGGCGTTTGCGGCGGGCCGACGAGGGCTGTTCGGCGTCCAGTTCCATCCGGAGGTGGCCCACACGCCTCGGGGGGGCGAGATCCTCGCGAACTTCCTCTTCGGCGTGTGTCGGTGCCCGTCCGACTGGACAGCGGGTCATTTCATCGAGGAGCAGGTCGGCGCCATTGGCGAACGGGTGGGGCGTACCGCTCGTGCCATCTGCGCGCTGTCGGGCGGTGTCGATTCCGCTGTGGCGGCCGTGCTCGTCCAGCGGGCCCTCGGTGAACGCCTCACCTGCATCTTCGTTGACCATGGACTGCTTCGCCTGCACGAGCGCCAGCAGGTCGAGCGAGTCTTCCGTGCGCACCTGGGGATGGATCTTCGTGTGGTGGACGCCGCTGACCGATTTCTGCAGCGCCTCTCCGGTGTCGAGGATCCAGAGAGGAAACGGCGCATCATAGGGCATACGTTCATCGACGTGTTCGAGGAGGCAGCCGGAGACGTCGGAGGGGACGTGGGCTTCCTCGTGCAGGGGACGCTGTATCCGGACGTCATCGAGTCGGTTTCAGCCACGGGAGGGCCGTCGGTCACCATCAAGACGCACCACAACGTCGGAGGGTTGCGAACGGATCTTCCCTTCGAGCTGATCGAGCCGCTCCGGGATCTCTTCAAGGACGAGGTTCGGCAGGTGGGGCGGGAGCTTGGCCTGCCCGAAGAGATCGTCGGCCGGCACCCGTTCCCCGGGCCCGGTCTCGCGATACGCATTCTCGGTTCGGTGAGTTCCGAGGCGGTACGCGCGCTCCGGAAGGCCGACGCTATCTACATCGAGGAGATTCGCGAGGCGGGACTGTACGACGATATCTGGCAGGCCTTCGCCGTACTACTTCCGGTGCGCTCGGTTGGGGTGATGGGCGACGCGCGCACGTATGAGCACGTGATCGCCTTGCGAGCGGTGTCGAGCGTGGATGGAATGACCGCGGACTGGTTTCCGTTTCCACCCGAAGTGGTCGGCCGGACGGCCAACCGGATCATCAACGAGGTACCGGGGGTGAACCGTGTGGTTTACGACGTCAGCTCTAAACCACCGGCCACCATCGAATGGGAGTGAGGGACTCTCCCCCCTAAAGGTTCTTCTCGTCGAGCAGCTTGAGGAACTCGTCGACGCTCTCCAACTTGGACAAACGATCTGGTACGTCAGGCTCTTTGGCGAACTGGGCGATCTTGCCGAGGACGGGCAGGTACTGATTGGAGACCTCGAGGGGCGGAGCCACGATCAAGAAGAAGTGGTAAACCGGCTTGGTATCGATGGCCTTGAAGTCGATGCCGTCGCGCTTGCGACCGAATGCGACCCGGAGCCGGCTTACGACCAGGGATCGACAGTGGGGGATGGCGATGCCTCGCCCGATGCCGGTCGACCCCAGATTCTCCCGCCGCTTCACGATCTTCAGGAGCATCGTCTCGGACTTCGAGTCGAGCCTCATCAGCGAGATCAGCTCCTGGAGGATCTCGTCCTTGGTGCCTGCCTGGAGGTCGATGTCGACAGCGTCAGGTGAAAAGAATTCGCGCAAGTGCATGAACGTGTAAGGGTATGGGAAACGCAAGAACGTAACGGAGCGCCCACCAACCTGTCAAACGGCACCGTTGCCCACCCCCGACCGACCGGTTATATGTTCGCCACCGTGCGATTCCCCTATCCCATCGATCACCCGGTTCCCCTCTTTCTGGCGCCCATGGCAGGCGTGTCTGAGCCACCGTTCCGGCGGCTGTGTCGGTCGTTCGGGGCGGATGTTGTCGTGTCGGAGTTCTTGTCATCCGAGGGGTTGCAGCGTGGGATCAAGAACGTGCACGACGGGGCCTACTTCACGACCGAGGAACGGCCCATCGGGATCCAGGTGTTCGGGGCGGCTCCGGCTGCGATGGCCGAGGCGGCGTCGCTGGTCACCGAGCACTACGAGCCCGACTTCGTCGACATCAACTTCGGGTGTCCGGTCAAGAAAGTGGTCAAACGGAACGGTGGGTCGGGGTGTCTGAAGGACTTGGACTTGGTGGCGCGCATCATTCGAGCAGTCCGGCGGGCCACTCATCTCCCCGTCACCGTGAAGATCCGCAGTGGTTGGGACGAGGGGATGCGGAATCCGGTGGAGATCGCGCTTCGCACCCAGGACGCCGGGGCCCAGGTGCTCACGCTTCATCCCCGGACCCGGGCACAGATGTACACTGGCTGTGCCGCTTGGCACGAGATCGCCGCGGTGAAGCACGCGCTGGATATCCCGGTTGTCGGCAACGGCGACATCCGGACCGCAGAGGACGCCGCCCGGATGCGCCGGGAGACAGGATGCGATGGCATCATGATCGCCCGGGGCTCATTCGGAAACCCGTGGATCTTCCAGCAAGCCCGGGCGATGCTTGACGGCCACCAGGCCCGCCCAGGGCCGAGCCCGGCGGAGCGGTTCGCGGTGGCACTCCGGCATGCACGCCTTCAAGTTGGCATTCAGGGTGACTCGCGTCGCACGGCGGTCGAGTTTCGCAAGCATCTCGGATGGTACGTTCGGGGACTTCCGGGAGCTGCGGATCTGCGACGGCGGCTCCATCAGGTTGAATCGATGGCGGAGGTCGGGCGTATCTTTCATCAACACCTCGAGCCTGCCACGGCCGTCGGGTGACCGAGGAGCGACTCGCCGAACTCCTTGCCCAAGTGGCCCGGGGCACCCTCGCACCAAGCGCTGCCCTCGATCGGCTCCGTCGGTTTCCCGTTGAAGATCTCACTTTCGCTCAAGTCGATCATCTCCGCCCCCTCGTGCAGGGCTTCGCTGAAGTCGTGCTCTGCGAGGGAAAGACGGTTGCCCAAATCGTTGATATCAGCAGTGCGCTGGAACGATCGAGCGAGAGCTTCCTCGCGACGCGGGCGTCCGCCGACGCTCGTGACGCCCTCCGACAGCGATTTCCCAGAGCGGAGGTGAACGAGGCCGCACGCACGGTTTACTTGGCGCCGCAGCCGCGTCCTGAGCCAACGGGCCACGGCACGGTACTGGTGGTGAGTGCGGGAACGAGTGATCTCCCGGTGGCGGAGGAAGCGGCCGTCGTGGCGGGGGCGCTGCGGAACCGCGTCGAGAAGCTGTACGACGTCGGCGTGGCCGGCATTCATCGCCTCCTGCGCCAGACGGAGGTGCTCGAGCGCGCCTCGGTAATCATCGTGGTTGCGGGGATGGACGGTGCCCTGGCGAGTGTCGTCGGCGGCATGGTCCGCGTTCCCGTCGTGGCGGTGCCGACGAGTGTCGGCTATGGTGCGTCGTTCGGTGGCGTATCGGCGCTGCTCGCCATGCTGAACTCCTGCGCATCCGGGGTCAGCGTTGTGAACATCGACAACGGGTTTGGCGCGGCCGCGGCAGCCTCCCGTATCAACCATATGCCGCGAGCGGACTGACCCTGGTGGTCCTCGGATTCGTCGTCGGATTCGCCACGGGGGTGAGTCTCGAGCGGTGGCGGCGCCGCAAGGATGCCTCTGCGGGACCGCGCCTTCCCGCCGATGCCTCACACGTGATCGATCTCCTCAGACGCGCGCACGACGGGGTCATGGCCTGTGTCGTGATTGCCGCGTGTGGGCGCAGGCTCGCCATGAGCGGTCAGCGGCTCGCCACCGCACCTCCGGGTTGACCCCTTTCGATGAGACCTTCTATCTTTCGCTATCACAAGGAGAGAGGGGGCGACTGGCTTCGACGGGTTTTGGGAAGATATCGTGGCGTGCCCAGGTTCCCGGTCACCTGGAAAAACAACTGGGACCAAGCACAACTGCCAACTCTGACTTGGCTCTGGCTGCGTAACCTCGTTACGCACCTGTTCACGTTTCTGCCCGCCCGAGGCGGGGCGTGGACATCGATAAGTCGGGCTGGCGCGGTGTGAGGCTTCTGCGCTCCGCGTGAGACAAAAGGAGCTCGTCCTTTGGCAGGCTGGCTGCGCGCCTGCCACGGGAGACTCAATAAGAGTAGCCTACGCACGTAGAAGCGGTATCGGATCGAGGCTCGGACCGGGGTTCGATTCCCCGCGCCTCCATACGCTAAGGCCCTGTCGTTCGGGGCCTTTCGCGTTTCCGCCAGCCTGAGTGTGCCTTACCTGTACCCTACGCACGCCGAATCTCCCTCACGGTATCCTGTGGTTCTGGCTGCCGCACCACTTTCGCCAGGCCCTCGCGGAGATCGGTCTCGTTGGTGATCGCGTACCGCCGGTAGATAGCCTCGGACCGGTGGCCGACGAGCTGCATGGCCACTGAGCGCGGCACGCCGGCCCGCTCAAGCCGCCGGACGGCGGTGCGCCGGAAGTCATGCGGGATGCGGCCCAAGAGCCCGGCCTTCTTACAGGCCGTCCACCATGCCTGCCGGATGGACTTGACGCGTTTCCCCTCTCGGTGGAATACCCACCGCACCACCTGGCCGGTTCGCCGCTCGACGGCGTCTGTGTAAGCCTTCTGCTGGTCGAGGAGCGCACGCAACTCGGGCAAGACATCGAAAGGAAACGTTCGACCTTCTCCAGACTTGGTCTCGCCGGGCTCGAGGACAATCACCCCCCGGTCGAAGTCCACGTGACGCCATTCCCGGCTCAGGGCCTCGTTCCGCCGCCAGCCGGTCCAATACATGAATGTGGCTACGGCCGCCGGAGCAGGCGGGAGGTGCCGAACCAGGGCGACGAACTCCTCAGGCTCGAAGAAGGCCGTCCGCGTGTTCTCGACGTGGATCGAAGGGAACGGAGGCAGGACCAGCAGCCGACCAGCTTTGTGGGCGATGACCAACCCGGTACGCACGAGGGACAGCTCGTAACGCACGGTGGACGGTGAGGCGCCTTCGGCCAGACGTTCCCGCTTGTAGCGGAGCAGCCGATCGTAGGTGAGCGCTTGAGCGCGATCGCAGCCGAAGTGCCTACGAAGATGGCGGCGGAGGTGGCGCTCCACCTTCTCGCTGCTCCGGTGCTGGCCGTGCTCCTCCAGGATGATGGCCTCGACATCCGCCCACCCCAGACGCGCCGCGTCCGGATGGAGCCTGCCCTCGGCCCGTTGGCCCAAACGGAGATTGAGGAGATCCACGGCGTCCTGTTGGCGTGGTCCGGCCGACTCCTGAATCCGCTGCCCGTTCAGCGTGTACCGGATCTTCCAGACTTTGCCCACCTTGCGAATCTCGCCGGTGCCTCGCTT
>JBDHDH010000054.1:0-27657 GCA_039591615.1 Gemmatimonadota bacterium
ACGCACATTGCAGCATCGTGGTCCATCCTGTTGTGGGTATGGGCATTGCATGTGTCTTCGCGGGTCTCCGGCAAGTTACGCGAAACCAGTCTGTTTGGGGTTGTGCGCGAGATATACCGTGGCCCTGCGACGTTCAACGCAGAGAAAAAATGAAATAGGGCGCGAAGGCCGGAGGTGGCCTTCACGCCCCAGTAATGTATGCCGGATCTGACCCGGTGGCTCCGTACCCGGGGCCTTGCAGGAATCTTTCGCTACACAATCCTCCTACGAACGGGATCCCATTCGACTTTGCGTCCCTCCAGATAGGAGCGCGTCGCCATATGGCAGGTGATCGCCTCCTCAAACCCCCGATCGATGTTGCAGCTCGTCTCGCCACCGTTTCTGATGGCGTCCAGCCACTCGGCAATAAGGAGATGATAGGCTGAGACGCGTCGGCCCCCCCGGTAGGTGAAGAGCAGACCTCGGCTCGCGAAATATTCCTCGGTGGCGGAGGTCACCGCGTCGATCCCCTTGAACCCCGGCCGGTAGGTGAACATGGGCCGCGAGGGATCGATGATCCCATCCTCGATCTTCTGCTCGTACCGGGTGGAGCTCTGATCGGCGAACACCGTCAGGCTGCCACTCACGCGCATGGACCCGTCATGTCCCATGAACGTCATCCCGCGGTTCTGATTGCTTGCCAGGGTAGCACTGTATATCACCGTGAGATCCCGCTCAGGATACTCGTAGACCGCCTGGAACACATCGGGAACGTCACGTCCGTCCTTGAAGTAGTAAATGCCCCCTGATGCCACGGCCGACTTCGGGATGCCGACCTGCATGATCTGGTTGACCGCATCATACTCGTGCGAGAGGAGGTCGCCGGCGAGGCCGGTGCCGTAGTCATACCAGCAGCGCCAGCGGAAGAAACGCTCGAGGCTGAACGGCACCCGATGTGGGGCCGGTCCCTGGAACTGGTCCCAGTCGATCGTCCGCGGATTTCCCTGCTCGTGGATCTCCCACACCCACGCACCCCACGGGTCGTTTCGATTTGTCGTCGTCTCGACGAGCGTGATGGGCCCGAGAATGCTGGCGTCGATGATCTCCCGCGCCTTGTTGTGGCTTTCCGATGCGCGGTTCTGGTGGCCGAGCTGGAAAACCATGTCCGAGTTCTTGACCGCGGCGTACATCGCGTTTGCTTCGTCCTCGGTCCTGGTCATGCACTTCTCGCAGTAGACGTGCAAGCCTGCGTTGACCGCGTCGATTGTCATCTGCGAATGCCAGTGATCGGGCGTGGCGATGATCACCGCGTCGACTTCACCGCTCTCGAGCATGTCGGTGTAGCGCAGAAAGCGCTTGGCGCGCGGCATCGCCGGAGCGCCGCTAGGACGTACGTCGACTTGCGAGGCGGCCATGGCCCGCTCCGCCCGAACATCAAAGACGTCACATACCCCGGTGATGGCAATGTTCAGGTCGTCCTGGTTCAGATAGGTCTCGAGCCGCTTATTGCGAGGATCTTCCTCATGGGCGGCTCGCGCTTCCTCAACCCAATCGGGATGGGCAAAGCCTGCGAATCGCACGAGGGCCTCGCCCTCGCCGCCAAACCCGATGATGCCCACCCGGATCCGCTCGCCCGGCGGTCTCGAGATCGCGTCGGGGATAACCGCTGGACCCCCTTCGCGCACACCCAACTCCTCGAGTATGGCCCGTCTTCGGAGATCATCGGCCGCCTTCTTCTTGAAGAAGTTATAGAAGAAGACTCCAAGTACCGGGATCGAGATCAGCGCCTTGATCAGGCCTCGCCGACTCAGACGGCTCCAATCCTCGAGGCCCGAGGGCTTCGGCTCCACCGCACCCGATGCCTCCACCGTAGCCTTGTCCTCGGGCGCTGACCCTTCCCCGCTGGTGTTCAGTTTGTCATCGCTCATCGCATCCACCCTCAGGCTTGGACCTCGGTTAGTGCTTGGTGCTCTGGACTCCTCCGCCAGGAAACCAGCCGGTCGATTCCAAAGAGCTTCCCGGTGGGGAAAGCGAGCAGGACCAACAGGGCGGAGAGTTCGATTAGGACTTTGTTGACGATCAGATAACTCCCCTCAGCCGGCATGGAATACTGCAATCCGACGAAGGGAGGCGCAGCGATGTAATACAGAAGAAGGACCGCGATACCCGCGACCGTGGCAGTGCGGGTCAGAGCGCCCACCATCAATCCGAGCCCGATGAACGTGAGACCCCAAACGTTCAGGAAATCGACGACCGCGAGCGCAGTGGGGTTGGCAGCTAGGGAGATGAATGTCCCCTGGAACCACCACTGAGTGTCGTTGAGATATCCTGCCGAACTCCAGTACGGGTTCGACAGTTTGGCGAGCCCTTCATAAAAGAAATGCCAACCGATGAGGATTCTCATCGTGACGAGCACGCTCATCTGGAAGGTGCTATGTGCCCTCGCTGACTCCTGCATCATACCTCCGGTTCGGCGCCATAGGCCGGCGTGGCACTTCTCCAGCCACGCGACTTGAACTGGCGCCCTTCTCGGTTGATGATCAGAACTTCACAACCCGCCATGCCGTCGATGAATGCGATGCCTTCGGGTGGATCCATCACGAAGACTCCCGTGGCCAAGGCATCTGCACTCAACGCCGACGGTGCGACCACCGTCACGCTCGTGCTCAGGGTGGGTGACCGGCCCGTCTTCGAGCTCACGATGTGGTGGTGTTGCCGGTCGCGGTCGAGATAGACCTCGTAGCTCCCTGAGGTGGCCACGGCGCCATCCGTCAGGTGTATCCTGTCCGGAAAGCACCCGTCCCGTGCGGGGCTCTTTACCGCAACCGTCCAGGGGAGGGCATGCTCCTTCCCCCCCGCTGCGCGGATGTCGCCCCCGGCGTTGATGAGGTAGCGCCGAACGCCGTGGCGCTCCAACACTCGGCTCATTGCGTCAACGATGTGACCCTTCGCGATTCCGTCGAGGGTGATCCCCATGCCGGCCTTCTCGAATCTGATCTCCCGCCGTGACACGCCGATGCTGCGAGCGTCAACGAGCTCCATCACCTCCGTGATTTCCACTTCGCTGGGTTGCTCCGGAGTTCCAGAATCCAACCGTTTTCTGAAGAGATCGACGAGGGGCTCGACCGAGATATTGAAAGCTCCTCGACTGAGTCCGTGAAAGCGCAGTGAGCGCGAGACCACGTGAGAGAACTCTGGGGGTACGGCATCCAGCCGGGCGTGCGTGTTGAGCTGCGTCAGCGCCGACGAGCCTTCGAACCGGCTGAAGATCCGAATGAGCCGATCCATCTCTAGGAACGTCCGTCCGATCGCGTCTTCCACACGGTCCTTCGACCGGGCGAGCGCGGAAACGGAGACCAGGGTGCCCATGGCGGGCCGGCTCTTGGTGATTTTGTGCGTCTTGGAATCGACGCGGACGGCTTCGGTGGTGTCCGGCGAGAGATCTACTCGCTCGAGGCCCATGTCCTCGAGCAGCGAGAGCTTGCGGGCGATGCGCGCTGCCTCTTGCATCCGCATTCACATCCCGATGTGTGGGAGAACGGACGGGATCTACAACGATTATAGGGGGACGGCAAGCCAAGCGGAACCGGCCCGTAGTTCGATCCACTGTCGAGTCAGAAAGATGCAGCCCCGCCGGAATCACTGTCACTTTCCGACCTCTGCGGATACCCCTCGAAACAGCTAGCCTGGTCGACAGTCACTGCGTCCATCATTCTCGGCACATGATTGCCCCGGAGCGCCGAGGAGGTCACCATTTATGGGTATGCCTGCCCCTCAGACGATCACGACCATCGAAGAACTGCTCGCGCTGCCCGACGACGGGATGCGGACAGCACGCTCAGCAGTCGCACGCCTGCGCATCACGTCACACGTTCCCCTTGGACACGGCCGCTGTCGAAGGTTCGAGTACTTCAAAGAAGGCACAAGCCACGCTGGCGCGGTGGCGAGGTTACCGTCAACGTGAGCTTCGGGCCAATCCTTCTCCACGTAGCGCCCACCTGCGACTGTCACTTCGGGAGCACAGGCAGGACAGGCTAATACCTCCCGTCCCTTGATCACGCCCGCCGCCGCGAGCAGCTGCGCTCCGTGACAGATATGGCCACCGGTTTGTTGCTAGACGCGAAATGGCGGACCATGTCCAGCGTGGCGCCGCTGCGTTCGACCATTTGGTGATCAAAACCGCCGAACGGTGGTCCGGCTGCCGGAGCTGCTCGACCTCTCCGAAGCGGCTCAGGCTTCCGGCGTCTCCCACTTGCCAGACGCGCCCGCGCGGAAGACCGCCTCGATCACCGCCATGTTCCGGACGGCGTCCTCGAGCGGCACCGGCGCGTCCGAGCCTTTCCGCAGCGCCTCGCTGAACCGGTCGGCCTGGGTCCACGAACAGGCGGCATGGCCGGTCGGGGGGCGCGTTGAACGGGATCTCGATCTCGATCCGGCCCTTCGTGCCCATGAAGTGCATCCGCTGGTAGGGGACCAGCTGGGTCGAGCAGGTGAAGACCGACTGGCCGGAGGGGAACTCCAGGATCGCCGACGTCAGCCGGTCGGTTCTGAACTCCGGGTCGCGCTCCACCAGCGCCGCCACCCGGCGCGGTTCCTCGCCGAACATGAACCGGGACGTCGTGATCGGATAGCAGCCGATGTCCATGAGGCCGCCGCCGCCCCAGTCGGCGACGTTACGGACGTCCTTGGCGTCGCGGTTGAAGTAGCTGAAGAAGCCCGTCACCGCGCGCATCTCGCCGATCCGGCCCGACCGCGCGATCTCGCGGGCGCGGAGCCACTGGGGGGCCGTCCGGACCATGAACGCCTCCTGGATCCGGACGTTCGCGCGGTCGCGGACGGCCAGCAGCCCGCGCGCCTCCGCCAGGGAGAGCGAAAGGGGCTTTTCGCACAGGACGTGCTTGCCCGCCTCCGCCGCCTTGACGGACCAGGGGACGTGAAGGTGGTTGGGCAGCGGGTTGTAGACGGCCTCGACCCCGGGGTCCGCCAGGAGCTCCTCGTAGGAGCCGTAGGCCTTCGGGATGCCGAGTTCCTTCGCGGCCCGCTCGGCCTTGGTCCTGTCCCGGGACGCGATCGCGATCACCTCGGTCCACACCCCGCGCTGCATCGCAGGGACGACCTTCTTGCGCGCGATGTTCGCCGCGCCCAGGACGCCCCACCTCACCTTCTCGCCCACGGGTCCTCCCTGGCTGTATCCCGTACGGAGAAGCTATCCAGCGTCTGTATCTTCTCGGGCTTGATATCCCGGTGGATCGCGTTCTGCCGGTGCGCGTAGTCCAGCGCGTCGGCCACCTCGCGGTCGAGTTTGTCGCGCAGCGTCTCACCTTCGATGTAGGGCATGACGTAATAGAGGAATCCGTCGGCCTCACCCGAATCGAACAGTGGGAGGATGTGGGGATGCTGGAGGTTGGCGGTGGTCTTGATCTCCTGGACGAACCGCTCGGCGCCGAGCACCGCGGCGAGCTCCGGCTTCAAGACCTTGATGGCGACCTTGCGGTCGTGCTTGACGTCGTGGGCGAGGTAGACGGTCGCCATGCCACCGGCGCCGAGTTCGCGCTCGATGGTGTAGCGGTTGGAGAGCGCGGCGGGGAGGCGGTCGATCGTGTCGGTCATGCGATTTGAGATTGGCGATTGGCCTCCCGCGTGTCAGATCGCAATTCTGCAATCATCAATCTGCAATCTCCAATCATTGGTCCCCTCGCCACGCCGCACGCACCGAGCTCACGCTCGATGATGGAGCGATCACCGACCGCGACCGTGAGCTTCAACTAGCCACCAACCTGCGGTGCCGTGCCCTCCTCATTCCACATCCATCGCCATACCGGCCAGGACCCGTCCGCCAGGCGTTTGTGCAGCAAGAGCCATTTGCCGTTTCGGACCTGCTCAGCCCCGCCGGCCTTTGGGGTCTGACGAACGTTCCACGTGCCGCGCGAAAACGCGAGATCGCCGTACACGCCGACCTCATCGACCGTGGCCGTCTGGGTGGCCGAGAACTGACTGAGGAAGTCCGTCAGGCTCTGGACAATCGCCTCGCGTCCCTCACCGGCCGGTCCATCTGGTGCCATCTGGATGGCATCCTCGGCGTATAGCCCACCGACCGCCGCAGCATCACCTGCGTTGAAGCCGGCCAGAAACTCGTCGATGAGGGCCCGGATGGCTGTGTCGGCTTCCGTGGTGTCGGCAGGCGGCACTTGAGTCTGCGCGCAGGCCGCCAGCGCCACGGCCGCGGCGACGCTGAGCAACAACGAGGGGCACTTCATAAGATCCTCCTATGACTTTTACGAAGAGATAGAGAAATCGAGGAGAGGAGGTTGCTCGTGGCCAGACCGCCCGCGCCGAGCTCGCGCTCGATGGCGTAGCGGTCCGCTAGGGCCGTGGCGAGACGGTCGTGTTCTTCGGGCATGGCGGGTCCCGGTACAGGGAGCGACTCCAAAGATGCAATCCCAAAGCTGGTGGGGCGAGCTAAGCCAACATGCCGTCGCCGAGTGCGCAAGCGCGAGAACACCCCGGGGCTCACCCTGATGGACGCATCCGCCCCATCGGCCATGCGCGATGATCTGCCCCGCCAGGGAAGGAATTGATGGGAATGGCCAAGAACCCGGGCGCTACTGTCGCGGGTGTCGCCTTGCGTTTCTCCTCACGCCGAGCGGACCTTATGGGCATGGCAGCGCCGGTCTACTACTCCGCCGAGATGGTCCGGGCGCTCCCAGACGACGGAAAGCGGTACGAGACCGTCCGCGGGGAGCTGCTCGTGACGCCGGCGCCCCGGGCGTGGCATCAAGAGATCGTGGCCCGTCTCGTGGTGCGACTCAGAACCTGGCTGGAGGAGCATCCCGTAGGCCACCTGCTCCAGTCGCCCGCGGACATCTCTTGGGGTCCGGATATTCTGGTACAGCCCGACCTCTTCGTGGTACGCCTCGAGGAGGCGCGGACCATGGACTGGACGCGCATGAAGCACCTGCTCCTCGTCATCGAAGTGCTGAGCCCCACCACGGCCCGCGCCGACCGTTTCACCAAGCGGCGACTGTACCAGGACGTTGGCGTCCCCCGTTATTGGATGGTGGATCCTGACCGCGAAGCGGTAGAGGTGTGGTCTCCTGACGCCGCGTTCCCCACCATCGAGCGAACCACGCTGACGTGGCAGCCGGCAGGGACGTCGGATGCCTTTCGAGTATCGGTGCAGGAGCTGTTTCGGCCAGTCTGAGTCCAACCTAGATCGCTTATCCCCAAGCTGCCGCCGGTGCCCAGCTCGCGCTCGATGGTGTAGCGACAGCGAGCGCTGCCGTGAGCCACGACGATCCCCGTTGATCCGCGAGGTTTTCAGGTAGTGGGCGGGTCAGCACGTGATCAGCCACCGGTCTCCCCGATACGGGTGAGTGCTGACCGCGCCTCCTCGACGAGAAAGCGCAGGCCGTCCTCGGCCTCCGACCACAAAAACAAGAACCGCCCGTAATGCTGCCGTGCGTTCTCCAGCCGGCCCTCGCGCTCGGCGATTTGTGCGAGGCGTAGCTGTGCCGGCGCAGCAAAGACCCGATCGTAGAAATTGAAGTTCTCAAAGGATGCATACCCGCGCGTGGCTTCCGCTAGGTCCCCGAGCGCTTCCAAGCGCGCCGCGCGGCGGTACCGCTCGGCAGCGAGTGACACGAAGGGTGAAAACAACGCCGGCTCGTAGTTCCCAATTCCTTCCAGCCGGTCCATCTCACGCCCCGCGCTCGCATCGTCACCACGGGCTTCGGCCACGGCATCCTCGATGCCACGCGCGAGCGCATCGCGCAGTCCGACCATCGCCGGGTCCACCGGCAACGTGCTCACGGTCCTCGCCGCGGTCACCGCCGCCTGCTGGTCTCCTAACCGAACGTTGATGTGACCCAGCAGGTACGCCTTGAGCACTGCGTGCAGGTTATCGTGGACCGTGAAGTGCGCGCTCGGGATCTGACTGAACCGTATGCTATCGGGATCCAATGCTGACAACGCGTCGTGCAACTGTCCGAGCTCGTTGTCGCTTGCCGGCAAGAACGGCATAAGCGTCAGGAACGCACGATGCTCGAGTCCCAGCACTCGGTTCAACGCCTCGGCGAGGGCGAGTTGTTGGCGAGCCGAGGACCAGCGTCCCTGCATGGCCTCCAGGTAGGCGAGATGCACGTGACCGAGTGCACGAACCTCGGTAGCCCGCCCCGGTGCCGTCTCCATTTCCATCAGCCGCCCTATGCGTGCCAAACTGTCCGTCCAGATGGAGGGACCGAAGGAGATCTGCGGGAGAAAGATGTCAGGGGCGCTCGCAATCTCCGTAAGCGCCGACGTCAACACGGTTGGATCTTCCGAAAGCGCGGCCCTGTAGGACATCGCCTCCAGTGCCCGGTCCCCTTGGGGATTGAGCTGCCGGATTCGTCGGCCGATCGAATCCACCGCCGGAAGATCGCCCCTTCGCGCCGCGATCCGCTGCATGTGAATGAGTGACGTTGCATCATTGGGCTCGAAGCTCAACACCCGTGCGAACGCCTCGGCGGATTCGGTGAAGTCTCGGCCCGCGAGCGGATAGTAGTGGAATCGCACCTCAGCGAGCTGAACCCAAGCCTCGACGTCCTGCGGCCATACCGCGACGATCGCGCCGAACATTCGCTCGGCGTCCTCGTACTCGCCCCGCCGGTGAACCAGCAGTGCCTCGAGGAGACGCCGGTAGTGCTCCGACAAGCGATCTCCGTGCTGCACTGCTCCCTCTGCCGCCTCCTGGGCCAGATCGGGAAGCAACGCCCACTCGGCGGCAATACTCAGCCGGTAGAACGCGAGCGCGAACTGGCTGTCAGCCATGACCGCGTTCTGGAACGCCTCGACAGCCGGCGTGAACCGCCCGGCTCTGAACTCATCCTCGCCCTCGAGATAGCTCTTGAGCGCGGTGAGCGAACCGGTAGTGACCGCGGCGATCTGCGTGACGCGCGAGCCCGCGCCGGCGACGCCGCTCGCCAGGAGCTGTGCCGCGATCTCGTCCACCATGTCCAGCACAGCGGCAGGATCGCCCTGGGCTGTGGCGTCGGCGATCTTCCCCGCACCATTGCGCCGGTCGTACAGGCCGGCATCGATCCGAATCCGCTCACCCAGTTGGACAATGTCACCGAGAATGAAGAGCCCCGCATCCAGCTCGTTGGCCAGGCGAGCGCCCTGCTCGGGCCCCATGGTAAGGGGTCGCTGTCGTTCAGCCGTCGCCAAGACGGCGCGGGAGTCGACGCTCCGAAGCTCTCCGGCGCCGTCCAAGCTCGTGGCCAGGAGGTTCACAATCCCCTCGCCCAGGTACTGCACGTCTGGCCCGCCCCGCACCGTGAACGGGAAGACGGCGAGGGCTGTCTGCGACTCCGGCACGCTGTCCGTTGATCCTCCCTTCATGATCGCAAGGGCGATCAGCGCGGCCGCGGCAACTGCCCCCACGAGAGCCGTTGCGACGCGCCACGGCCTACGCACGATCGCTGCAACGGCGGTGGTACCGCTCTCAGGCGTCTCCAGCCCCTCCAGCCGGCGGACGATCTCCTCGCAGTGCGCAAAACGATCGGCAGGATCCTTCTCGAGGCAGCGCTCGATAAGTGCCGCCAGCGCGACCGGCGTGTCCGGACGAGGCTCCGTCAGTGGTCGGGGTCGCGCGGTGAGGTGAGCAGCGAGCATCTCTTGGGCCGTGCCCTCCGCAAACGGGAGCGTGCCTGCAAGCACCTCATACGCCAGCACGCCCAGCCCGTAGATGTCCGCGCGATGGTCGACGCGAGGATCGGCCAACGCCTGCTCGGGCGCCATATACGCTGGGGTTCCGATCGCGACGCCCGCGGTGGTCAGCTTCGCTCGCTCCGCCGCCTCGCTCACCGCGCGTGAAACGCCGAAGTCCGTCACCGATGCATGGCGGCCGGACACCATCACATTTTCGGGCTTGATGTCACGATGGACGATCCCCCGCGAGTGTGCGTGGGCGAGCGCGTCGGCGACCTCGCGAACGATCCGGATGGCATCCGACAGCGGGAGGCGGCCGTCGCGGGCTAGGCGCTCCCGCAGCGACTCCCCTTCGACGAATGGCATGACGAAAAACAAGAACCCATCGGCCTCGCCCGAGTCGAACAGCGGCAGAATGTGCGGGTGCTGAAGGTTGGCGGTGACCTCGATCTCTTTGAGAAATCGCTTGGCGCCGATCATGACAGCCAGCTCGGGCTGGAGCACCTTGATGGCGACCTTGCGGTTGTGTTTGATATCCTGCGCGAGATAAACCGTGGCCATGCCGCCGGCACCGAGCTCGCGCTCGACAGTGTAGCGGTCGGTGAGGGCGGCGGTGAGGCGAGCGGCGGTATCGGTCACGCTATTGGCGAGTGACGGTTGGCGATCGACAATCGGCGATTGAACACACGTTGGTCAAACCGCAAATCTCCAATCGCCAATCTGCATTCACCAATCAAGGAATCCCACGGCTCGACACCTACTCCACACTGTCCGCGTGACGCTCCACGCGAGGCCAGATGGCGCGGGTGACTTGTTCCAGCCGCCGCGCGGCGACGGGGTCCTGACGCAGTTCGTTGAACAGCGTGGAATCGAGCACACGGGGGTCCACACCTCTGGGCGACTGTTCGAACGCGAACTCGATCCACCGCAGTGCACCTTCGTGGTCTCCGATCCATGCATAGTAGGTCGCAAGGGCGTTGGCCTGCGGTACGGAGGTATACACGTAGTCGCCGTCCGGTGCATCGGTAACCGCTCTCGCGATGGAGTCCGCGATGGCCGCGGCCTCACGCGTCCGCCCAACTGCGTGGAGACAGGCCGCGCGAATACCCCCGTGGGGGCCAAAAGCGATGGAGAGGCATTCGTTGGCGCGCCCCCCGAGGAGTAGGCCAAGGCCTTCCCACGCCCGAGACTCGACAAGTGCGGGTTCGAGCTCGGTGGCGCGCCGCGCCTCCTGCGCAGCGAGATCGAACTGCCCCAGCGCGAAGGCCGCTGAGGCGGCAGCCATGTGCGTGGCAGGTGAGAAGGGAGCGAGAGAGATCCCGCGTTGGATCGCGGCGAACGCTTCGTCCGGCTTACCCTGTTGCCACAGCACCGTCGCCGACCAGCTCACGGCCTGACTGGCGTTGGGGGCGAGCCTGAGCGCCCGGCCGAAGTCACGTGCAGCGTCTTCCGTCGGCCCGTACGCTCGGCTGACCACAAAACCACGTGCAGCATATCCGTTGGGGTAGGTGGGATCCAGTGTGATCGCACGATTCGCCGCGGCGAGGGCACGACCCGCAGCCTCGTAGCCGTCGACGCCGGTCTGGTAGCGATACCCGAGCCCCAACATATACGCCGAGGAGAGCCCCTCGAAGGCCGGAGCATAGGTGGAGTCCAGCCGGATCGCTTGCTTGAAGTACTCGAGGGCCCGGAGGACGCCTTCCGAAGTTCGCCGGCCGAGCCAATGCGTGCCCAGCCGGTAGCTCTCATACCCGGGACCATGCAGGGCCGCCGCCCGTTCGGGACGGTCCTCAAGCCCCACGCCCTCGTTCACCAGCTCCACCAGGCGGCGCGCCAGACCGTGCTCGACCTTCTCGGTGATCACGCCATCGATCGCCCACGAGCCCCGGCTCAAGACCTGATCGGTGGTGCCGTCGAGCAGCTGGGCGTCGAGACGCACGGCGCCACCCGACTCCCGTAACTGGCTCGCGAGGATCAGTCGCACGCCGAGCGAGTCGACAATCTCTCGGGGCCCCGGGCGTTGCGACCCCAGGCGACGAACCGAAATGTACGACGACACCTTGAGCTCAGGGACGTCGAGCAGCGAGTTGATCGCATCGTACGTCACGGCGTCGGCCAGGCCGTCGATCTCGCCCAAGCCTGTCGCGTTCTCCACCGGCAACACCGCCAGCGATTCGGCGTAGGACTGCGCAATCGTCGTGAGCGAAAGCTGCACCGCCCCGGAGCGCGGCCACGCGACGAATGCGACCGCGGCGATTGCAAGCACGCCCACCGCAAGGAGCAGCACTCCGACACGGCGCTCTCTGGTCGCCGCGATCGCGATGCGGCTGCCAGACGTGAACTCGCTCCGCAAAATCTCCAACCGTTCCGCGAATTCACCGGCCGTTGCGAAGCGTTCTTCTCTGGGCTTGGCGAGCGCGCGCTGTACCGCGGCATCGACCGCCTCAGGGATCCCCGGCTTCACCTCGCGGAGCTGGCGCGGAGCCTCGGTGATCTGGCGCCGCAGCACCGCTTCCGTCGGACCGCGCCCGAAGGGCGGAGATCCCACCAACATTTCGTGGAGCATACACCCGAGCGAGTAGATGTCGGCGCGGCCGTCGATCTCAACAGATCCGGATGACTGCTCAGGGCTCATGTACGCGGGGGTGCCCAAGGTGAGACCGGTCTGCGTGATCGTATCGCTCTCGGCGGCTTCGATAGCTCTGGCCACACCGAAATCCGTGACCAGCGCGAAATCATCGTGGAGCAGGATATTGTCGGCTTTGATGTCTCGATGGATGATGTTCCGACGGTGCGCGTACTCCAGTGCACCGGCGATTTGCGCGCCAACCCGGAGCGCCGTCGCCACGGGCAGTCCGCCGTCCCGGCTGATGCGGCCGCTCAGCGTCTGCCCTTCCACGTAGGGCATCACGAAGTACAACAATCCGTCGGCGTCACCCGCCGCGAAGATTGGGACGATGTGAGGATGCGTCAGATTTGAGATGAAATCGACCTCACGCAGGAACCGTTCGCGGCCGAGCTTTACGGTCACGGCGGGATCCAGGACCTTGATCGCAACGTGCCGGTTGGGATGGCGCTCCCGGGCGAGATAGACGGTGGACATTCCGCCGCGGCCGATCTCACGCTCGAGCGTGTAACGCTCGGGCAAGGCAGCCTGGAGTCGCGCAGCAAAATCATTCATCGAGAAAACCGACGTGTTTGTTCAATCATGAGACGCGGCGGAGGGAGTGGCAAGGACGACGCCTCGTCCGTGCGCCGCGAACCACTACGATCTGCTGGTGGGCTTCGACAGCGAGAGGGCGCGGCCCGCTACGAGCCGCGCCTCCTCATCGTCAAAGAGCTCGCTGCGACGAGACGCCTCAAGCCTGCTTCGCCGTCTGGAATAACGCCTTGAGCGCCACCACGAGAACGGCCGGGGCGATGAAGATCACGAGGTTCCCCATGATCCGCGTCAAGAGATCACCCAGGAACGGCAGGGACCGGACGGCCGTGGCGGAGAGAATGAGACCGATCGCCGCGAGCAGGAACCCCTGCGTCTCCTCTCCCGTGACGTTCAGGAACCCCACCACGAGGCCCAGGAGGGCCAGAACCCATGCGAACCAGCTTGCCTCGAGGCCAAGCCCTGCGGCGACCGCGATGACGAGCCCCAGGATGAACGCCCATTGTCCGAGCTTTTGCATTGCTCTCTCCCTTCAAGGGTGAAGAGTATGGACGAGTAGAACCAGAGAAGTAGCGAGAACGACGAGGTGGCAGCGTGACCGGGACACAGAGCTCTCCGCAGTGAGCGGCAGCCTCTATACTGAAGCGGGGGTCTGATTTGCGCTAGGCCCTTCGTTCTGGCAACCAGACTGCGCGGCCGAATCATCTGCCGGAAGTCACAATGATCCGGTTGAATGAGCAGAAGGCAGTGGAAACAAGCAGGAACGACGGCGAACAGGAGATGCTTTATTCGATCAGAATGCTGAGAGGCACGAGAGCTTGTGGGAACCGGCCCCGAAGGGCCCGGAGATGAAGTGCGCGCCACGGCTACATGATGAAAACGCAGGCTACTGCGGCCGCTTACGCCGACAACTCGTGCCCCGGTCCCGCTCCCCGCGGCACCCGGATGTCCTCCACCAACTGTTGGATCACAGCTGGTGGCGCAGGCGTCACCGCCGACACGGACAGTGCTACTGATGCGTTGATCAACATCCCCACAGTCCCAATCCCCTCGGGAGATATCCCAAGCCACCAGTGGCCGGCATTGTTCAGCTCGGGGTGCATGAGCTTGAAGTAAATGATGTAGGCTGCCGTAAAGGTGATCCCGGCCACCATACCCAATACAGCCCCATACTTGTTCATTCGTTTGGAAAAGATCCCGAGAATGATGGCTGGGAAGAACGACGCGGCTGCCAGGCCGAACGCAAGCGCCACGACCTCCGCCACGAATCCCGGTGGGTTGATGCCGAAGTACCCCGCTATCACCACCGCCACCCCTGCGGCCACGCGCGCCGTGAGCAGCTCGTGGTGCTCGCTGATAGACGGAAGAATGGATTTCTTGAACAGATCGTGCGCCACCGAAGTGGATATCACCAGTAGCAACCCCGCCGCCGTCGAGAGTGCCGCCGCGAGACCGCCCGCCGCCACCAAGCCCACCACCCACGCCGGCAACTGGGCGATCTCCGGATTGGCCAGCACCATGATGTCCCGGTCGATCGTGAGCTCGTTGGGAATCTCGGATAAAGGGCCGCGGTACTGAATGATCCCATCACCGTTCTTGTCGTCGAACGCGATAAGCCCCGTCGCCTCCCAGTTGGTGAACCACGCCGGTGCATTCTCGTATGGCGTGTCGGAAACGGTTGTCAAGAGATTCGTCCGTGCGAACGCTGCCACCGCGGGCGCCGTCGTATACAAGAGCGCGATGAAGAGGAGCGCCCACCCCGCCGAGCTGCGAGCAGCACGCACCTTGGGCACCGTGTAGAAGCGCACGATGACGTGTGGTAGGCCCGCCGTCCCCACCATCAGCGCCGCCGTGATGAAGAAGACGTCAAGCGTCCCTTTGGTACCCGAGGTGTATCTCCCGAACCCCAATTCTTGGCTCAAGCCGTCCAGCTTGTCCAGTAGATAGATGCCCGAACCGTCGCTGACGGTGCCGCCGAATCCGATCTGCGGAATCACCACGCCCGTCATGAGCAGCGAGATGAAGATGGCGGGCACCAGGTAGGCGAAGATGAGCACACAGTACTGCGCCACCTGGGTGTAGGTGATGCCCTTCATGCCGCCGAGGACCGCGTAGAAGAATACGATGCCCATGCCGATGAGCACGCCTTCATTGATCCCCACACCCAGAAACCGCGAGAACACGATCCCCACTCCCCGCATTTGGCCGGCGACATAGGTGAACGAAACGAAGATCGCACACACCACCGCGACAACCCGTGCGGTTTGGGAGTAGTACCGATCGCCCACGAAGTCCGGCACCGTGTATTTGCCGAACTTCCGGAGGTAGGGCGCCAACAGCAGCGCGAGGAGCACGTATCCACCCGTCCAGCCCATGAGATACACGGCGCCGTCTCGACCCATGAAGGCGACGAGCCCTGCCATGGAAATGAAGGAAGCGGCACTCATCCAGTCAGCCGCAGTTGCCATACCGTTCATCACGGGAGGTACCCGCGCCGCGGCGACGTAGAACTCACCCGTGGAGCTGGCCCGCGCCCACGTGGCAACGCCGATGTAGACCGCGAAGGAGATGGCCACCATGACGAACGTCCAGGCTTGAACGTTCATCGTCGCCCGTCCGGCTCATCCACGTCGTGAGAGCGATCCAGCCGATTCATGAGAGCCACGTAGACGAAGATGAGAACCACGAACACGTAGATCGCTCCTTGCTGGGCGAACCAGAAACCCAGTTGAAACCCGCCGATTCGGATGCGGTTGAGCTGATCGACGAAGAGGATGCCGGCCCCATACGACACGGCGAACCAGATGGCCAACAAGATGCCGACGTAGCGCAGGTTGGTTCGCCAGTAGTGGCGACGGCTGTGGTCGTTCATGTAGTTCCCTTCGCTCGGATCACCGGAGCCGCGCGGTGGCCGTGCCGAAGCTGGTGAGCGCGGATCCGGCTATGAACCCACCTGCCAACACGTACATCGTCCCCCCAATGCCCTCGCCGAACCGTCGGAGCAGGATCGCCCGAACGGCGAGTGCCAAGAGCGCCGTCCATCCCGCCACGGGATTGTCGATGAGCAAACCGGTCGCAAACAGGATGCCAAGCTGACGCGCGGGGCCGCCCAGGAGCTGGATCAGGGCGCCGGGTACCGCCCACACGAGGAGAGTCCCGGCGATGCCGGGATCAGCGCCCGCCTCTATCGTTGCAGCGAAGACCCGGTCGACCGGTGGGAGGAGATCCCGTGAGAAATAGGACTCATAGAACAGGAATACCACGAGGGCGGCCACGGCGAAACCCGAGGAGTTCCGCACGGAACTGCTGTGCACGCCCCTGTGCCTCCAGGCGCCTCTCCCTCCCCTCCCCTCGCAGAATCCATCCGGCTTTGAGATCGTACCCCATGTCGGCGAACGCCGGCTCCGTCGAGGCGGTGAGACCCACGAGGAACGCCAACGGCACGGGTGGGAACCCGATGAGCAGCCCCAGCACGAGAAAGAGCAGCGCGGTGGCAAATGCCGGGAACCAGCCAGCGTGCATCGCCGAGATCCCTACGACGAGCTCAAGACACCAGAGCCGCCGCCGCCGCAAACACGACGAACGCGGCCAGCATCCCGATGGACAACTCGGCGTGCACCCCTCCTACCACTGCGACGAGGCCAGCGGCGATTCCGAAAGCTCCAAACCCTCCGACCAGCGTCCCCCGCGCGGATCCCGGCTCATCCGTATCGTCGGCGGACCGTTGCGCCCGTTGTGCCCCGCGCAGGGCCACGACGATCTGGACCAGCGCTACCACTCCCGCGCCGAGCATGACACCGTGGGGCATGTGGCGCTCGTTGAGGTCGACGCCGACCACGACCGGTGCATAGCCGCGGGCGAGGAGTCCGATTCCAAACATCGACAAAGCCCAAATGTTTCCGATCCAGCAGACCCCGAAGACGTCCATGGGAATGCCGAGGTACCGGCCCGCTCCACCGATGATTCCACCGAGCCCCAGCAACCGCGCGCGCCGACCTCCTCGATCGCCTGCCATAATGCACTCGGCGGTGGCGATCCCAACGGGCCACAGCCCTGTCGCCGGATAGACTTTGGATCCGAACAACCGATAGACCATCGCAGCGTCGATGAGCAGACCGAGCAAGGCGCCCAACATCATGGTGGGGATCAGGTCCGGCTCTCCCAGCAGCCATAACACACCAAGGGGCAGCAATAACGCGTTGGCGCCGCCGAACGTCGCTCCGGAGATCGTGGTTTGAAGGAGGTTTTGCCGGTAGGTGCTCCTGAAAGCCTTCAGCGCACCGAGAGGAATACGGGAAAGGGCGATGGCAATGATGGCGCCGATGATGGAGCTGTTCGGAGTGATCCCCACTCGCGTGATGAGCTCAAGGCCGACGACGACGCCCAGGAGCGCGAGGAGGATGCCGACAATGAGGGTGGCGGGCTCGAGGGCGCGGGGGTGCAGCGTCCGCTGTTCCGCGGACCCGTCGGTTGGCTGCTCAGACAAGCTGCCCGATCGCTGCGGCGACCAATCGTCGCGCGAGCAACACCGGCCGGCCGGACATCCGCGCAACGCGCTGGCGCTGCGCTTTGGTATAGCCGATACAGTGCATGACGATCACGTCGGCGTGCGCCAGCTCCCGTGCAGCCTCTTCGAGACGATGAAGGCGGTATGGCGAGGCGTGACTGAACCGAAGCGTCTTCCCGGCGAACGGCCGCCGGTCGAACTGCTCTTCCTGTTCGGCAAGGGGCAGGATGACGCCGAGGAGATCCGCACTTCCAGAGAGAGCGCGGACACCGTGATCCACCAGCGTCTGCGACTCGAGATACATCCCCCGTGCCCTGAGGCTCGGAAGGTGGCCCGTGCACAGCAACACACTCAGGTCGAACGCTTCGCTATCGATCTCATCGAGGATCTGCTGTACGCGATCCCCAATCGCGTTCTTCCCAACCACGACCTCGCTCCCATCCCGCAATCGGGTGACCAGGTGCTCCTCATCCATGCGGGGGGCGAGCGACTCGATCTCCGCGGAACCCAATGCATCCAGCGCTCCAAACTCGACGATCTCCAGACCCGGACCGATCCACGTCCCCAGCTCGGGCACCAGGTCGACTCGTGGCGTCTGCCCAATGCTGATGAACGCTGCTCGCATCTTTGCCGCCCGCTCGACGATCGTGCCCGAAGGTATGGCCTCCGCGCCCGCACGCAACCCGGATCGTCACCCGACTTCCCTGCGCCCGTGCCATCCCACCAGATTCCTCCCATGCGTCGTTCCGCGAGATCCTACCGGACGAACTCGAGCCGTTGGCCATCGGTGCCTGGATCCTCGGTGCCGGTGGCGGCGGCAGCCCCTACCACTCGTTCCTGAACATTCGGGAGCTATACGAGCAGGGACGGCGCGTCATGCTCATGGACCCAAGTGCTTTGAACGACGACGATCTCGTGGCTGTCGTCTCCAACATGGGTGCGCCCCTCGTCGGACAAGAGCGCCTCTGCGATCCGGCCATTGCAGTGAAACCGGTCCGGGCGATGGAGGCACATCTGGGCCGCGCGTTTCGAGCCGTCATGTCCCTCGAGATCGGCGGAGGCAATGCTATACAACCGCTGCTCGTGGCCGCTCTGACGGACCTCCCCGTCGTGGATGCCGACACCATGGGACGTGCGTACCCGGAAGCCCAGATGACGAGCTTCGCCATCGGTGGCCTCCGCCCATATCCCCTCACCCTCTCCGACATCCGCGACAACGAGGTGATCGTCTCTCGGGCGGCGAGCTGGAAGTGGATGGAGCGGATCAGCCGACAAGTCTGCACCGAGGTGGGGTCCATCGCGGCTACCTGTAAGGCTCCGAGAACCGGTAAGGAGGTCAAGGAGTGGGGAATCCTCCACACGGTGACCAAGGCGATCGCCTTGGGTGGCGCCGTGCCCGACGCCCGACGCCGCCACGCCGATCCCGTGGCGGCGGTCCTGGAATTGGAGCGCGGCAGACTCCTCTTCCGTGGGAGGGTCGCCGACGTGGATCGCCGGACCACCGAAGGTTTTCTGAGAGGCTCGGCCCGGGTCGAGGGACTAGACGGCGACCGTACGCTCGAGTTTCGGCTCGAGTTTCAAAATGAGTTCGCTGTGGGTTTCTACGACGGCAAGCCGCGGGTCACCGTACCCGACCTCATTTGCGTGCTGGATACCGCCTCGGGCGAGGCGATCGGAACGGAGACCCTGCGCTACGGTCAGCGTGTCACCGTGGTTGCGCTACCAGCCCCCGATATGCAAAGGACCGCCAAAGGTCTCGAACACGTGGGGCCCCGCGCGTTCGGCTACGACCTGGATTACGTATCTCCCTTCGAACCGTGACGGCGCCTCTGCCGCTCGTGCGAGTTTCAAACACCACCTCGGCATTCGGTTTGCCGCTTCTCCCATGGCGATCATGAAACGCATTGGCATCGACGTCGGCGGAACGAACACCGACGCCGTGCTCTTCGAAAACGAACGGGTCGTCGCTGCCGTGAAGACCGTGACCACCGATGATGTGACCACGGGAATCGTCAACAGCCTGAACGCACTCATTCACAAAACGGAAGGCCGGATCGCTCCGCTGGATGCTGTGATGATCGGCACTACCCACTTCACCAACGCGGTAGTGCAACGGCGGAATCTCACCAGGGTGGCGGCGGTGCGCATCGGCCTCCCAGCGAGTGCCTCGCTGCAACCGTTTGTCGATTGGCCCGACGACCTCGCGGCACGTGTAGGAGGCCGGGTCTTCCTGGTGAAGGGCGGCCACGAGTATGACGGACGGGCCATCGTGCCGTTCGATACGACGCGGATGCGGGAAGTGGCACGCACGATTCGGGACGAAGGATTGACGTCGGTTGGGGTGTATCCAGCGTCTTCCCTCCCCTCACCGCAGAATGCGAAAACGAGGCCGCCGATATCCTTCGATCAGTCAACCCCGAAGTACAGATCACCTTGTCCCACGAGCTCGGGCGGATCGGCCTGCTCGAGCAAGAGAACGCGACCCTCCTCAATGCCTGTCTCATCGATCTCGCTCGTCGGACGACGCGAGCGTTCACCGAGGCGCTCCGGACCGGCGGAGTCGACGCGCCGCTCTTTATCACGCAGAACGACGCAACCGTCATGCGTGCGGTTTTCGCGGAGACATTTCCAGTCTACAGCTTCGCATCCGGCCCAACGAACAGCATGCGTGGCGCGGCAAT
This sequence comes from Gemmatimonadota bacterium, assembly GCA_039591615.1. Classification (GTDB taxonomy): domain Bacteria; phylum Gemmatimonadota; class Gemmatimonadetes; order Gemmatimonadales; family GWC2-71-9; genus JBDHDH01. The sequence goes on from JBDHDH010000054.1 coordinate 20,012, forward strand.
CCTCTCGCGTCTTTCCAACGCCATTGTGGTGGACGTGGGCGGCACCACCACCGACGTGGGCTGTTTGAAAGCCGGATTTCCACGCGAGGCCAACAGCACTGTGGAGATCGGCGGCGTGCGCACGCTCTTCCGAATGCCCGATCTTCTGTCCCTCGGTCTCGGGGGCGGCACCGTCGTGGACGCAGACACCGGAACCGTCGGGCCTGAGAGCGTGGGAAATCAGCTGACCACTGATGCCATGGTGTTCGGAGGTTCCCGACTCACTGCTACCGACGTGGCGGTAGCTGCCGGCCTGGCGGATCTCGGTGACGAGGAACGCGTCCGAGCACTGGGAAGAGAATTCGTGGCCGACGTCAAGGGGCGGATGTGTACATTGCTCGGCGAGGCGGTGGATCGCATGAAAACAGACGCGACCCCTCTGCCCTTGGTGGCGGTGGGAGGCGGCGCCTTCCTGGTTCCGCAACGTCTAGACGGAATCTCAGAAGTCGTGCAGGTCGAGCATCACGCCGTGGCCAACGCCGTTGGCGCCGCTGTCGCGCAGGTCAGCGGAGAGGTGGACCAGGTGTTTGGCGGAGTCACCCGGGAGCGTGCTATCGAGGCCGCTACGAACGTCGCCACTCGACGGGCCGTCGAGGCGGGGGCCTCCGAAAAATCGCTTTCCGTCATCGAAGTCGAGGATCTTCCGCTGGCGTACTTGCCCGGCGACGCGAGACGGGTTCGCGTGCGGGTCGTGGGAGACATAGGTGGGTAGAGGCAGAAGGGACAGGTAGGTGCGGGACGCAACGGTCGGACTCCGGGTCACTGGCCTCCGTCAGCTCCGCTCCCCACGCAGACCGTTCGGACCTCCACCCCCTTGGCCTCGCCCCCCAACCGATCCCGAACCTCGACCCGCTCGGGCTCGGTCGTGAGGAACCAGATTCGGCTCTGACCGGGACCCAGGGATCCGAGAAGGACTTCCGGCCCGTCTCCTGTGACGAAAATGCGTACGCTGAACTGCGTCGTGTTCGTCACTCCCAAGCGCCATTGCTGGCACGCCGGCTCCGTAGCCCGATCGGCTTGGGGCACATGAGGGGCGCAACCAAGCAGAATGGATGCCACCATCGAGCACCGGAGTATCCGCAGGTAGGTCATGCGAGAGCGCTTTCTTGCCGTCAGCACGCAGTCCGAAGCCAAGCGACCCGGCTTGATCACCGCTCGTGCAGCCGGGTAACATTCGAGCGATGTCCAACCTTGACCCTCGTATCGCCCCTCCGCAAGCACGCGGACATGTCTCGGTGGCTCGCCTCCCCGACTATTGGTACATCGCCTGCTGCTCCACTGACCTTGGCGAGCAGCCGCTGCAGTGCACCATCCTCGGCACGCCGATCGCCCTCTTCCGGGATGCAACGGGTGCTGTCGGCGCACTCCTCGACCGCTGCCCTCACCGCAACGTGCCCCTCTCACAGGGAAGGGTGGTCGATTCGGGTCACTTGGAGTGCCGCTATCACGGTTGGCAGTTCGACGTCACTGGCACATGTCGTTTCGTACCGGGGTTGTGCAGCCCCGGTGACCACAAGGGGCGACGAGTCGTGACCTTCCCTGTACGGGAGCAGGATGGATTCGTATGGGTATTCGGAGACACCGATACGGAGCCCGCTTGCGAGCCGTTTCCGCTCCCGCTGACGTCCGAACAGGGGTACACAACTGTCGTTCGCGAGGTCGAGGTCGAGGCAAGTGTCCACGCGGCATGTGAGAACGCGCTGGACGTTCCCCACACCGCTTATCTCCATAAAGGCCTCTTCCGGACCGGCCAGAAGAACAAGATCGAGGCGATCGTGCGGCGATGGAGGGACCGCGTCGAGGCCGAATACGTGGGAGAGCCTCGGCCCCCGGGTCTCGTGGGCCGGCTGTTGTCCCCGAGCGGGGGAACGGTTCAGCACTGGGATCGTTTCTTCTTACCATCCATTGTTCAGGTCGAGTATCGGCTTGGGCGAGAGAACCATATCCTGGTCACGACGGCGATGACGCCGGTAGCCGATTTCTACACGCGGATGTTTGCCGTCATCAGCTTTCGCGTTCGGCTCCCTGGAGCTGTCGTGAAGCGGATCCTCGAACCGCTGGCTATGCGTATCTTCCGGCAGGATGCCGAGATCCTGAAGGTCCAGACCGGGAGCATTCGGCGGTTCGGTGGCGAACAATTCATGTCCACAGACATCGACGTCCTTGGCCGGGAGATCTGGAGACTCCTCCGGCAGGCTGAGCGGGGAGAGCCCCAGCCGATCGCTGACGAGCCGGTCAGTCGACGCCTCGAGTTGATGGTCTGAGGTCGGTTAGCTATCTCTCGCACGAACATCCAGAGCCCCAACAACACGCGCATGTCCATCAGATCGAAACTCCGGGCCGTGTTCACCATGGGTACCGGTGTCACAAGAGGGATCACCGAACTCCAGGTTGGAGACGATCCCATCGCGTTTTTTGGAGCATGGTTCACCGAGGCCCGTCAGTCCGGGATCCTCCTGCCCGAAGCAATGTCCGTGGCCACCTGCACGAAGCAGGGCGCTCCCTCCGTTCGCATGATGTTGCTCAAATCGTTCGGCGAGGATGGATTCGTGTTCTACACGAACTACGAGAGCCGCAAGGCCGACGAGCTTCAGGACAATCCCTTGGCGGCGCTGTGTTTCCACTGGCCGGTCCTGCAACGCCAGGTGCGTATGGAGGGAACCATCGAGAAGCTCTCCACCGACGAATCCGTCGACTATTTTGAAACTCGGACCCGCGGAAGCCAGATCGGCGCCTGGGCGTCCAAGCAGAGCGCGCCCTTATCCAGCAGGGACGAGTTGGAGCGTCGGGTTCGGGAATGCGAAACGAAGTTCAGCGGTGGCGATATCCCCCTGCCGCCGTTCTGGGGTGGCTACCGCCTCAGAGCACAGCGTATCGAGTTTTGGCAGGGTCGGGCGAACAGGTTGCACGACCGGCTCTTGTACACGAGACAGGGTGACGGCTGGGAAGTCACCCGATTGTTCCCCTAGCGGTTCGGCGATGGGGAGCGGGGGATGCTGCTATCAACCCGCTCCGCTTCTCATGCAGTCCGGGCAGATGTCGCCCAGGTCGATGCGGAGCTTCCCGCACGACGAGCAGTACGGTAGCAGCCCTCCGAGTCGTTTCACCTCAGCGAGTTGGCGCCGTAACTCGATTTGGTCCATCGCCTGTCGCGACAACGCTTCCAGCGCACTCCGCTGGGACTCGCTCAACTCCCGCGGCACGCGGTCGATGACGCATAGCGTGCCGAGGCAATGCCCAGCATGCGCCCGGAGTGGCGCCCCCGCGTAAAACCGGATCTTCGGATCGTCAAGCACCAGCGGATGGCGCGCGAATCGCTCGTCGTCTAGGGTGTCGGGCACGATGAGTGTTTCGCGAGCCGCGATCGCATGGGCGCAGAAGGCGAGGTCCCGTGGGGTTTCCTCGACATCGATCCCGACGCGCGACTTGAACCATTGACGATCGCGGTCGATCAGACTCACCAACGCCACGGGCGTCTGACAGATATGTGCAGCAAGGAGCGTGAGATCGTCGAACGCCTGCTCTGAAGGCGTATCGAGGATCTCGTACTGTTTCAACGTCTCGAGGCGTTCGGCCTCGTCGGGCGGGATGGGGGGCTGAGGATACGCCCCTCTCGCGCGGTGTCGCTGTACCATAACGCGCTAAGGCTTACTACGTTGAGCTGGGTGCACGACGCCTCGCATGGGCCGGAGGTATCAAGAGAGAGAACGCAAAACCATCAGTATGGAGAACAGTCGCTAAAGCCGTCAAACTCATCCCACCGATCCCGGCTGGCGCGGATGCCAACCTCGTCCAATGGCCGTTTCACGCGAGATCTCGTGACCTCGGGCTCTGATGACCGGTAACGGTCGGTCGACCTTCTTCGCCTCAGCCCAGGAGCGCCTGTCCCAGTGCCTCGACGTCCGTGGCATCATTGTAGACGTGGACCGAGACACGGATGGCGCTCCCTCGAAGCGATACATACACCTGATGCTCCTGCAGTCGGGCTTGCAGAGCCGTCAGGTTCACGTCCGGTGGAAGTCGCACTCCGAACAAGTGGCCGCCGCGCCACCCGTCTTCGGTCACGAGGAAGCCACGATTTCGGAGGTCCTCAATGAGGTCGAGGGTCAGGGCATACCCGTATGTTTGGATGTTTACCGGATCCCACTCCAGGAGCTGCTCGAGAGCGGCGATGAACATGGGGATCAAGATGAAGTTGCTCGACTCTCCAACGTCGTAGCGAACCGCACCACCCCGATAGCGATCGTTGTAGCTGACTAGGCCAGCAAAATCCTCGCTGCCCTCGCGCGCCATCCAGCTCTCCTCGAGCGGCGCCCCCTGATCGTAGTACGGTCCGTAGTACGCCGCCCCGATGGAGTAGGGCGCCATGAGCCACTTGTATCCAGCGCAGATGAGCGCATCAGGCTGGACGCGCTGGACATCGAACGGTGCCGCTCCCACGAGCTGGGTCCCGTCGAGGATCAACGCCGCTCCCTGCTCGTGGGCGCGCTGGCTGATGGCGTCGAGATCGAATCGCATGCCATCCGTCCAATGCACGCACCCGGTCGCCACAGCTGCCGTGTCCGCATCGATGGCATCTAGTATGGCATCGTTCCATGCGGCCGCCCGAGAACAGCCGTCCGTGGGCGAACCGATCACTTTCACATGCGCACCGGTTTCCTCGGCACGTCGTCGCCAGATATAGACATTCGAGGGAAACTGTTCTCGTACGATCACGATATTCTGGCCGCGCTCGATCGGCGTGTTTCGCGCAGCCTGCGCCAGGCCGTACGATGCAGCCGGAATAACGGCGATACGAGAAGAATCGTGTACATTGACCAACCGCGCAAACCGCTCACGGAGGCGGTCGACCTCGACGAAGAAGTCCGGTGCCCGGACCTCGAACGGCGTCGTCTTGCGCTCGATGCCACGCATACCAGCGTCGACCACGCGCTTCGAGAGCGGAGACATGTAGGCGCAGTTCAGGTAGTGCGTGTCGCGTGGCAGAGAAAAGAGATCACGCTTGCAGCTCAGCCCCGCTGGCGTACGGACCTCATGGCCATGATCGTCGGAGCGCGGCGTAGAGGTCACCTCACGTACTCCTCTCGAGCGGCATTCTGGGCATCGGCATCGAAAGATGTTGCAGGAGGCGTCTCGACGGCAATACGACACCTGTCCTTGACACCAGGCAGCACGCTCACCACCCTGACTCATCCAGGCTCTCAGGTGAATGCCTACTCACATGAGCGAACGTCCCGTCGTCGTCGGAGTGGACAACTCCGAAGAGGCCGCAAAGGCCGCGGTGCTAGCGCATCGGGTAGCGCAGTTGGCGCATGCTCGCTGCAAGCTCGTCACCGCCACTCCAAACCCCTGGGGTACAGCTACTCTCGTGGACACCCCTCTGGACTTCGCGGCGTTCGAGCGAGACTTCCACGAGGCCGCCCGGCAGGGTATCGCCCAGCTCCTCGCTGACCGCGTGGCCGCAGAGATCGTCGCCGACCTCGTGATCCGCTCTGGACGGCCGGCAAAGGTCGTAGAGGACTACGCCCACGAGGTGGGAGCCGGGCTCATCGTTCTCGGCGGAAAACACCATATCGCACTCGAGCGCTGGGTTGGCGGAAGTACGGCACATCACGTACTCCGGAAGTTGGACATTCCGTTACTTGTCACAGGCTCCGGTGGGCATGAGATCCGCCGAGTGCTGGCCGCCGTCGATCTCTCCTTCGCTGCCAGGCCGACGTTGGAGCAAGCCCAGACGTTCGCGAAGCTCTTCAACGCCCGACTCTGGGTCCTCCACGTGATCGCCCCCCTCCCAATGACGAATGCCTTTGCCGCTCCCTTTGCCACCGAGGATCTGGCCTCTCACTCAGCCACCGAGTTCGAGGAAGAGATCTGGCCTGCCGTCGAGCTTGCCGACGCCGAGAAAGCGGTCCGCAGGGGACCAGTAGTCGACACGATCGTCGACTCCGCTGAACGTTGGCACGCTGATCTCGTTGTGGTCGGCTCGCACGGAAAGGGCTGGACCGATAGACTCCTCCTTGGCAGCACCACGGAGAAGCTGTTGGACAAGCTCCCGACCCACCTGCTCGTCACCCCCGTATCCCGAGCTTGACGTTGCGGCGCGCCGGCGGACCGAGCCGACCGCCCGCGTGCGCTTCAACCGCGAAGGCGTCCAAGGCCCCGCGACACCCGAGGAACCACAGCGAACAGCGGTGGGAATCGAGCGCATGTGGGTGAACGGCACCGTGGTGTAGACCAACCGCGAGGTCATCGGCAGGACCCAGGGGGCGCGGTGCGACGGAGGAGATCCAACGGGACCTGATCGAGAGCACCCGCAGTTCACGAGGGAATTGTGGGTTTGTGATCCACGTCACCCTTCCACCAACCTCTTGCTGAGCCGAGAGATAGCCGGGCCGCGAACACCGCGAGGCGAACGGCACCACTCTTGCTTCTCCTTCCCAATTGACCGGACAGTTTCTTTGTCTCGAGCCTGACAGGTAGAGGAAGTGGGCTCCACCTGGGACGGCATCACCGAATGTCGTCGTGAGGTGTCGAGCCGGACGATGGGGAGCATACAAATGAAAAAGTTCCGCGACGAATGGTTGTCGAAAACATTGGAAGAAATGGTCGGAGCCGAGCAGGTCGAGGCGCTCCGAGCCGAGGAGGCGCAATCGGAGATCGACTCGCTGTGGCAGGCAGCGGTCAGCCGAGGCCTCGTGTCGGATGACGAGATCCTCGGCCAGCTAGCCGAGCGATTCCACCTCGAACGTGCGGACCTCTCGTTTTGCCAACCCCTCGCCCGAGACCTGGTGCCGGAGATGGTTGCCCGAAGACTACAGATCCTGCCACTCCGATTGTCCGACTCGCACCTCGAAATCGCCACAGCCAATCCCTTCGACCTCGACTGCGAAAACAAGCTCGCGTTCGCCACCGGGCGTGAGGTGCACTCTCGTTTAGCAAGCCCCGATGCCATCGCCGAAAAACTCGACGAGTTCTATCGACCAGAGAACGTCGTCGACCAGCTCATCGAGGGAATGGGAGAACGGGCACTCATCACCCAAGTCGACGAGCATCACGTCGAAGAACTCACGATCTCGGCTCAACACGCCACGGAACGGCCAATCGTGCGCCTCGTCGATCTCATTCTCGCACAGGGCATCTCCGGGAACGCCAGCGACATTCATATCGAACCCGAGCAGGAAGGCGTCGCCGTACGCTACCGGATCGACGGCGTGCTCCGACAATCCATGACATTGCCGCGCGGTGTCGGCCTCCCGGTGATCTCGCGGATCAAGATCATGTCCAGTATGGATATCGCCGATCGCTTGCGACCCCAGGATGGGCGCGCACGTGTGGCGGCCGATGGCGTGCCCGTCGACCTCCGCGTCTCCACGCTTCCTGCCGCAGTGGGAGAAAAGGTCGTGATCCGAGTGTTGGATCCGTCCAAGACCGTGCTCTCCCTGGAATCCCTGGGGCTCGCCCCGGCTGAGACGACAGCGATCCAAGACCTCCTCGCGAACCGTGACGGCGTGATTCTGGTGACGGGCCCCACGGGATCGGGCAAAACGACGACGCTCTACTCGGCGATTCGCCACGTGCAGAGCGAAGGGGTGAACATCGTCACGGTA
>JBDHDH010000055.1:0-23106 GCA_039591615.1 Gemmatimonadota bacterium
TCGACATCCCGACCGAGATTCCACCAATCAATCTCGAGGAACGCTTCGACCCGCGGGATTACACCGGTGTGGGCGTCGAGGGCGGTGTGTTTTCCGGAGTGGAGGGAGCAACCGGCCCGGTGGACCTGACCCAGGTCTTCGCGGAAGCCGTCGTAGATGAGACGCCTGAACAGATCTCGTGTCCACGGCCGCCGTATCCCCGGATGATGCAACAGGCTGGCATCGAGGGCACGGTGCTATTGGAGTTCGTCGTCGACCAAACGGGCCACGCTGACAAGGCATCGATCCGGCCGCTCGATTCCACGCACAAGGCGTTCGAGGGACCCGCACGGGAAATGATCGGGAAGTGTCTCTTCCGCCCAGGACGTGTCCGAGGGCAGCCAGTGAAAGTGTTGGTGCGGATGCCGATCAACTTCGTGTTGGCCGGGCGGTAGCACTTGTCTCGAATTGAACGATCACCGAGACACCGAGATACCTCAACCACCCCGTAACCGAGCGGAGGCTCAGGACCGATGGAAATATCCTTTCTAGAACTGTGGCAGGACATCGGATGGTTTGCCCGGGGCATCATCCTCCTACTCATCCTCATGTCCATCCTCTCGCTCGGGTTCGCGGTCCAGAAGTGGTGGCGTTTCCGGAAGAGCCGGAAGGAAACGCAGCGGTTCGCGCCTGAGTTCGCACGCTTCATCCAAGAGGAGCAGCTCGATGCTGCCATCGAGCTAGCGGAGAAGCAGAAGGTCTCCCACGTGGCTCGGGTGCTGGGCGAGGCCCTGGTGGAGGTGAAGCCGTTGTTGCGCGAGCGCGCGACCATCACGACGGCTGACATCAACTCGGCGGAGCGGGCCATCGAGCGCCAGATGCTCATCCTGTTGGCCGAGCTCAAGCGCGGCCTGGGACTCCTGGCGACGGTGGGCGCCACCGCCCCGTTTGTCGGCCTCCTCGGGACGGTGTTCGGCATCGTGAACTCGTTCACCGGCATGGCCGTGACGGGATCCGGCGGCCTGGCGGCCATTTCGGCGGGAATCGCGGAAGCCTTGTTCGCCACTGGTATGGGCCTGGGCGTGGCGATTCCGGCGGTGTGGTTCTACAACTACTTCCAGACAAAGGTCGAGAACTTCACCGTGGAGATGACCTATACATCCAAGGAGCTCATCGACTTCTTGATCAAGAGCGTCGGCACGGAGTTTGGCCGTTCGATCTTCACGAAGGAGTTCAAGGCACAGCAGGCTGCCGCGACCGGTCACGTCGCAAAGTAGCGGCCACGCGCGTGTAGAGGAGCGACTATCCCATGGCAATACAGGTTGGGGAAAAGGGTAGTCTGAACGCCGAACCCAACGTCGTCCCGATGATCGACATCATGCTGGTGTTGCTGATCATCTTCATGATCGTGACACCGGTGATTTCTGCGGGATTCCAGGCGAAAATGCCGATGGGCAAGAACATCGAAGCCCGGCCCGAGGAATCGGGTGACGTCGTACTCGGGATCGACCGCGCCGGCCAGTTCTACCTCGATCCTGGAACGGGGGAGACGGGGATCGTGCCCGAGGGTCAACTCGAAACCATGCTGACCCAGATCTACGGAGCCCGGACCACGGACAAGATTCTCTACTTCAAGGCGGATCAGAACCTCGAATTCGCCAAGATCCAGGAAGGGATCGACGTGGCTCGGAGCGCGGGCGTTCGAGTAATTGCGGCCATTACCGAAGAGCTGCGTGAGGAGCGTGGCGGGCTCTTTGGTGGGGGGGCACCGTAACCATGGCGATGCAAATGCCGAAGAGCGGCGGCGGCTACAACTCGGAGCCGAACGTCGTGCCCATGATCGATATCATGCTGGTGCTCCTCATCATTTTCATGATGCAGGTTCCGCTGTCACGAAAGGCGATGGATGTGCAGGTCCCACCGCCGATGCCGCCAAACATGCAGCCCCAGGAGAGCCAGCAGAGCAATCAGATCGTGCTGGAACTGAGGGAAGACGGATCGTACGCAATCAACGCGCAATCGGTGGCCAAATCCCAACTCGATGCTCGGCTGCACGACATCTACGACAACCGACCGGCAAAGCTGATGTTCGTGAAACCAGCCGGAAACCGGAAATATCAGGATGTCATCGAGGTGATGGACATTGCTCGCGGCGCCGGGGTTCAGGTAATCGGATTCACCCCGGCCGACAAGAGCGACTAGAACATCTACCCTGTTGAATTGTTGATGCGGGCGCGAGGGCGTGGCTCTCGCGCCCGTTCCGTAATCGCCCCAAGGCTGGTCCGGCGGTGTGCCAGAACGCCTGCCTGGGCGGAGATCTCGCATGACATTCGCCCAATGGACCGGGCCGGGCCTGAATCCACCGTTGATCGTGTCGCGGTGCCTAGCAGACTCGGAACACGAACCAGGGAGATCTAGGTGTCGCCCCCGACGACCGCTCCAGCCACGATCCTCCGCCTTTCGATCCCCCTCGTCGCTCTCGTAGCTGCCATGGGCCCGTTGCGGGCTCAAGACCTCGAGGTCGAAGCACCGGCGGTCATCCTCAAAGACATTCCGTTTTCGATCACCGTCCGCACTCCTCAGTCGCTGGACACCGTGCGAGTTATCCTGCGGGCAGCGGATGGCCGGGTCCTTGGTGAGTCCCACGTTCCGCCGGTTGGCGAGGGGACGTTCCAGGACGTGGTGATCGGGGCTACGTCTCAGCTCCCACTGACGGTGACCGCAGGTGCAACCGTGGAGTCCGTGGAGCGGCCAATCATACCAGGGTGGTTCAGTTTGCTCCCGCCACTCCTCGCCATCGCGCTTGCCCTCATCGCGCGTGAAGTCGTCAGCAGCCTCTTCGCAGGGGTTTGGCTCGGATGCGTCTTCGTCGCGGGGTACAATCCCTTCTCTGCGGTACTGATGACGGTCGAACGGTTCGTCCGTCCGGCTCTGGCCGATCCCGACCACGCAGCGATCGTCATCTTCTCGCTGTTGCTTGGCGGCATGGTGGGCATCATGAGCGCCACCGGCGGCACGCGAGCCATCGTGCAGGCGGTGACGCCCCTCGCGACGTCTCGACGGCGTGGGCAGCTGGCGACGTGGCTCGCCGGGCTCGCCATTTTCTTCGACGACTACGCCAATACGCTGATCGTCGGTAACACGATGCGGCCCCTCACCGATCGCCTGAAGATCTCCCGCGAAAAGCTGGCGTACATCGTGGACTCCACCGCCGCGCCGGTATCGGTGATCGTGTTCGTCTCCACATGGGTTGGCTTTGAGATCAGCCTCATCGGTGACGGCCTGCGGCTGGCCGCCGAGCAGCACCCCGGTGACCCCGCCCTCGTAAGCTCGCTCACCTCGGCATCACCGTTCGGGGTGTTCATCCATACGATTCCCTACTTGTTCTATCCCATCCTGGCCATCTTCACGGTCGGACTCCTCCTCTGGACCGGACGGGATTTTGGTCCGATGCTCGCGGCGGAGCGACGAGCCTCCGCCGGCGATGGGCTCTTCCGCCCGGGCGCGCAGCTCGCTGCCGACACGGAAAGCGGTCTCATGGACGCGCCGGATGGAACGCCCCTGCGATGGTGGAACGGGGGGCTTCCAGTGATCGCCGTCGTGGTGACCGTGTTGATCGGGCTCGTCTACACGGGATTGCAGGGGCTGGAGCCGGACGATCCGCGGACGATGTCGCGAATCCTCGGGAACGCCGATCCCTTCAACACGCTGTTATGGGGGTCCCTCGTGGGATGCGTCGTCGCCGTCGTCCTCGCGGTCACCCAGCGCATCCTCACGCTCTCGCGGACCATCTCGGCATTGGTTGGAGGCATGCGAGCGATGGTGCTGGCAATCATCATCCTCGTCCTCGCGTGGTCCTTGGGAGAGGTCACGACCGCAGTGGGCACGGCTTCGTTTCTCTCCAGCGCCCTCTCGGACCGAATGCCCCTCGCATTACTCCCGCTCGCCGTGTTCGTCATCGCCGCCGTGATCTCGTTTGCAACCGGCACCTCGTGGGGCACCATGGCCATCCTGCTGCCCCTCGGAATCCCTCTGGCCGTCGCCCTGGGCGGTGGGATCGACTTCGATGGCGGTGCGCACTACACGATTCTCCTGGGCGTCATCTCGTCGGTCATGGCCGGGTCCATCTTCGGGGACCACTGCTCACCTATCTCGGACACCACCGTCCTGAGCTCGATGGCGTCTGGGTGTGATCACGTAGATCACGTCCGCACGCAGCTTCCCTACGCGCTGCTCGTGGCGTTCGTGGGGATGCTGGTGGGAGATGTGCCGACGGCCTTCGGCTTCCCGCCGTGGATCTCACTGATCATCGGAGGCGCGGTGATCTGGGCGGTCGTGCGGTTCGTTGGGAGCGAGAGCGAGGGAGGGCAGAAGGCAGAAGGCAGAGTTCATATGGCGGATCCCCGGTAGCGCCGCTGCTACCTCTAATCGCGCCAAAGCCCTTTGCCCTCAGCCTTCTGCCTTCTGCCTTCTGCCCCGCCAATGTCGACTTACCATACCATCTCCGCCGCGAGCGCGAGCGCGCCCATCGGAGGATCGACGGGCTTGCTGAGGATTCGCACCGTCGGCATGCGCTCTCGAACGAGTTCGACGAGCGCCGCCCGCACAGGTGACCCAGGGCTCAAGAGCCCTCCGCACAGCGCCAGCGGCACGTCCTTCCGATCGCGAAACCGCTGGAGCAGTGCGCCGAGATGATCGGCGAGGTCCACAGCGGCCTGTTGCACGAGCCGCTGGGCTGGCACGTCACCGGCCAGTGCGGCCTCGCACACGTGGGGAGCGAGATTCGCGACGGCAGATCTGTCCGCGGTCTGCGTCCAGCGAATCATGTCATCGAGCGTCCCAGCCCCCACCGCTTCGGCGAGACGATGCGTGAGGGCGGTGCGTGGTCCCCGGCCATCCGCTGCGCGTCCAACGACACCGAGGGCGCTTCGCACCAGCGCATAGCCGCTCCCATCGTCGCCGAACTGCCAGCCGAGGCCGCCGACCCGCCAAACGACGCCGGCAGCATCCCGGGCGTACGCGATCGATCCCGAGCCCGCATTGAGCATCAGGCCGGACTCGCCGTGGAAGACGGCCTCGAGCGCGATTGCTGCGTCACTTGTCACCTGCAGTCTGGTGTCGAACCCAAGTTGGGAACGCACCGCCGCGTGCAGCGCGGCCCGCTCGGTTTCACGGCCTGCTCCTGCGGCACCAACCACGAGCGCGTCGGCCGCCACGGCAAGCCCGGCTGCAGACAAGGCGTCCCGGACCACCTCGGCGATCGCTGCGGCCGAGTCTCCCTCCCGGCCCGGCTGCACGGCCGCTCCATGCCCCCGGCGGCGCGACAGTGGCCGGAGGGCTTCGTCGGCGACAACGGCTTCCGTGTGCGAGCTGCCGGCGTCCACGCCTACCAAAACGATCACGCGACACTCCGCGAGCGGCGTACGAAGGTAGAGAGGGTTCCTACGCTCACCGTGACCAGCGTACCGAGTGGGACGTACCACGGCCATGCCAGATCTGCCAGTGGCCCTCGCTCGCTGAGCACGACCACCAGCATGAAGATCGTGGCCGCGCCAATGGCTACCATGGCGTCGAGCTGCCGCGCCGCCCGCTGGATTCCGCCCAGGATATACGTGCCCAGCAAGCTGCCGTATGTGATGGACGCGATGGACAGGGCGAGCTCGACCACGGGCTGATCGTTTGACCGAAACGCTAGCGCGCCTCCCGCCAGGACGAGCGCCCAGCCGGCGGTGGCCCAACGGCCCACCGACAACAGATGTCGCGCATCGCGGCGCTGGCTGAACGAGGCATAGAAGTCGTGGGTCGTGGCCGAAGCCAGTGAATTGAGGGACGAGCTCACCGTACTCATGGCAGCTGCAAGCAATCCAGCCACCACCAGTCCCGCAAGCCCGCTGGGGAGGTGGGTGACGACGAATACCGGAAAGATCTCATCGCCTGGGCGAGCGCCTGCGTCGGCGCCGGCGGCCCACAGGAAGGTGCCGACCAAGAGGAAGACCGCAAACTGGATGATCACCAGCAGACCAGACCCGATGAGGGCACGTCTGGCCTCCGGCAGCGCGCGGGTGGCGAGCAGTCGTTGCACGATGAGGTGATCGGTGCCGTGCGAGGCCGCCGAGAGCAGGGCGCCACCAATGAGCCCGCTGGCAAACGTGTATGTGGTGGTGAACGAAAATTGCCAGTCGACCGCACGGAGCTTTCCGGCCGCTGCGGCTCGACTCAAGACTTGATCCACTCCACCCGCGAGACTCGCCGCCACCGCCAGTGCCACGATCCCACCGATCAGGTAAATACCGAGCTGGAGCACGTCGATCCAGACCACCGCTCTGATCCCGCCGGCCCAGGTGTAGACGAGGGTCACCGCCGCCACGACGAGGATGCTGGTGGCCACCGACCACCCGGTGACGATCGCGAGCGGGATCGCCGTCGCGAAGACCCGCACGCTGTCGCCCAGCGCTCGTACCACCATGAAGATCCCGGAAGCCACCTTGCGAGTTCCCACACCGAACCGCGTCTCGAGGCGCGCGTACGCGGTCTCCTGCTCGCCGCGGAAGTAGCCTGGAAGGAGCCAGATAGCGACCGCGATCCTGCCGATCAGGTACCCCAACGGCAACTGGAGAAACGTCAGATCCCCGCGCGCACCGAGTCCGGGGATGGAGATGACCGTGAGGGCCGATGTCTCCGTCGCCACGATGGACAGCATCACCGCCCACCACGGCAGGTCGTGCCGGCCGAGGAAATAGTCGGAGGCGTCGTGCTGGCGTCGGGTGAAGTAGACGCCGATCGCCGTCACGACGGCCAGATAGGACGCCATGACAGCGAGGTCGAGTGGGGTCACGGTCTGAGAGCCTGGTCGAGGGGTGTACCCCCTTCGCGACCGATCCCGCCCCTCTCGCCGTTGAGATCAACGGGATTGGCGGGAGTTCCAAGTTGCCCATCGGCACGAAGTACACAAGAAACGAGGCCCGCGGCGCACCGCGGGCCCCTCCATCCTGCATTGGCCTCGGGCAATGGGGCTACGCGGTAAAGGAACTACCGCACCCGCATCCACCCGATGCGCTCGGGTTGTCGAACGTAAACCCGGAGCCCTGCACCGAAGACACGTAATCGATGGTGGTGCCCTGCAGATACTGCGCGCTGAACGCGTCCACGAACACCCGAAGCCCCTGGGTCTCGAATATGATGTCGTCGTCCAACGGATGTTCTTCGATGTTCAATCCGTATTTGAATCCCGAGCAGCCGCCCGGAAGGACCGCCACCCGTAATCCAGCGGTCTCGGCCGGCACGTCTTCCTGCGTGATGAATGACTTGACCTGGTCCACGGCCATGTCTGTAAGTGTCAATGCGACAGTTACTTCGGGTCGTTGAGTAGCGCTCATTCGATTCTCCTCCGTGCCTGGGCAAGGTACAGTCGCGCCGATACGGTGTCAACGCCGCTGTGCTGGAACTGTTTATCTTTTCATAGGTTACGTGCGATCGATGGCACATGCAGCGAGTTGTCAACGCTCGTTCAGCTCTCACGCAAAGGACATACCGCGGGATTGGCGGGAGAAGCGGGAGAGGCCTACGGTCGACTCAGCGCCGCCACCACTGAATCGGCGACGACAGCCCGCACGCGTCGGATCGCGTTGTTCTCTCGCGTCGGATGGACGCGGTTGGTCAACAGAATGAAGAACATCTCGCGGACCGGATCGATCCAGATGCTCGTTCCGGTGAACCCGGTGTGGCCGAAGCTCTCGGGCGAGAGCAAGTGACCGGCTGATCCGCCGCCTCCCGGCGTCGGCGTATCCCACCCCATGGCTCGCGTCGATCCGGCGGGTCCAGGTTGCTTGCGTGTGAAGTCCCGGACCACCTGGGATGGCAGATTCGGCGACGCCCCCTCGGGCAGTCGACGGTGGTAGGCATCGAGGAGCCATCGAGCGAACCTGGCGAGGTCTGGTGCCGACGAGAAGAGCCCTGCATGCCCGGAGACTCCGCCAAGGCGAGCGGCATTCTCATCGTGCACCTCCCCCCGCAGCACTCGCCCGCGCCACGGATCCCGCTCGGTGGGGGCGATGCGGTCCCGCCATGTCGATGGAGGCAGGAACCGAGTGTCCTGCATCCCCAACGGCTCGAACACCCGATCAGCCAGGAAGAGGTCCAGCCGCTCGCCGGCCACGGCCTCGACGACCTGGGTGAGAACGATGGCCCCCAGATCTGAGTACGCGTACCGCGTACCGGGCGCGTCCCGCAGGGAAGCCGCGTTCACACGGGCCAGCGCCTCCGCCCTGCTCCCCGTCTCGAGGTGCAGCGGTATCCAGGGCTCCAGTCCCGACGTATGGGTGAGGAGGTGCCGTACCAGGACCAGGTCCTTCTGAAGTCCGGCGAAGGCCGGCAAGTGTTCCACGACGCGGTCCTCCAGTGTGAGTCGCCCTTCGGCGACTAACAGCATCGTCGCGGTCGTGAGCCCGATGACCTTCGTCAGGCTGGCGAGGTCGTAGATCGTCGTGTCGGTCACCGCCCTGGGGTCGCCCTCGCCGTAAACCCCAACGGCAGCTCGGAACACGGTGCGGCCGTCGACGCCGATGAGCAGCACCGCTCCCGGGAACGCGCCGGCTGCCGCCTGCAACGCGAGATAGTCGCGAACCCACTCCAGTCGGGCGCTATCCGGGCTGGGTGAAGCCTCGCGGCGCGGTTGCTCTCCTGGAGCCTGGGCCTCGCCCGGGCCCGCGGCCAAGAACAAAGGCAGAAGGACCGCAAGCGTGCCAGCGGGAAAGGAGCTCATCTCGACTCGATCGCGATGCCGTGGCCGCGGGGAAAGCTCCCCGATCGTGCCTCGAGCGTGATGGGCAGTAGCCCCACGATGGGAGCCATGCCTGTCAGCGCCCGGGCTGTCGCTCGTTCCGTGGCGGGGCTGTCGCTCCAAGCCAAGAGGTAGGCCCCACCGAAGCCCGGGAGCTGCGCCATCAGGTAAGGGCTTCCGAGGGACACGAGGACGCTGGCCTGGCGGCGATCGGTAGAGAGAATCATGTCCGCCAACGGCTTGGGCAAAGCCACGTGGCCGCGACCGGCGATGAACCGGACGCTAACGGCGAAGATGACCCGGGGGTTACGCTGGATGACGGCGCTGGCGGAGTCGTACGACATAGGGCCCGATGCCGGATAGAGGCGGAAGGTCGAGACCGTATCACCGGCCAGACGGAGGTCACGGAGCAGGACGTTCCCGATGTGCAGGTTGGTCTCTTCCGCGTAGGTAATGACCGCCGTTCGGCCCCGCTGAGTGCGGAACTCATCGATGGGACCCCGCTGCACCAGGGTCAGCGCTCGCGCTGCGATATCGTCGGCAATCGCCTGAAAGCTCCGATGCCCGACCACGACCGGGACACTGTCCAGCGGAACGGTTCGGCGAAGAAACAAGCCGGCCTGTTCTTTCAAGTCCAGGACCTTGCGAACCGACTCATCCAGGCGGGCCGCCGGGATCCGCCCGCTCTCGACTGCTGCCACCATGGCGTCCCAGGCCGCCCGCACATCCGCAGGTACCAGGAGCATGTCGTTGCCTGCGAGAAACGCGCGCACGGCGCTCTCGCCCGGCCCATAGGCTGCCACGATTGCTCCCATGGAGAGGGCATCCGTGACGACCAGCCCGTCGAACCCCAGCGAGTCTCGGAGGACCCCCCCGACGATCGCTGAAGAGAGCGTGGCGGGCGCCGCCCCGTTTCCCTCGAGGCACGTCAGGGCGAGATGTGCCGTCATCACGGCCGTGACTCCCGCCTCGATCGCTGCACGGAACGGTGCCAGCTCCAAGGTGTCGAGCCGCTCCCAACACGCCGACACAACGGGGAGTTGGCTGTGAGAGTCCGATCCAGTATCTCCGTGACCCGGGAAGTGTTTCGCAGTGGTGAAGAGACCGTGCTCTGCGGCTCCCTGGATGTACGCGGTGATCAGACGGGAAGCGGCGATTGGATCCTCACCGAAGGATCGGGTATTGATGATCGGATTCTGGGGGTTGTTGTTGAGATCTGCCACAGGCGAGAACGTCATGTGGATCCCAACCGCTCGCGCTTCCAGGGCGGTCACCCGGCCAAGCTGGTAGGCGTCGAGTTCCCGGCCAGTCGCGCCAAGGGCCATGGCGATCGGAAACGCGGTGGCTCCACGGAATCGCATGGCGGCGCCCCACTCCATGTCTGCGGCGATCAGCAATGGCAGTCGCGACCGCCGCTGGAGGGCGTTGAGCTTCGCGGCGACGTCCATCGGAGACCCCACGGAGATGATGATACCACCCAGCTGGAGCGCGTCGATCCACACTGACAGGGTGTCGTATTCGTCGCTCTCGTAGGCCGCGTAGTTGCCCAAGAGCCAGGGCATCACGAGCTGCCCCACTTTCTCTTGCACCGTGAGTATTTCCAGGAGGGAATCGACGCTTATCTTGCGCACGGGTTGGGGCACCGAGACGGGTGGCAAGACGGCGTAGGGGACCGCCGCGATTGGTGCGGGGGGGGGAGCCGGCTCGGGGGCGGGAGGTGGTGTGGGGCGTGGCGAGCATGATCCGACCACTGCCGTGAGAATCAACAGGGATGTAGTGTGACGCATAGGCTTGTGTCGCGGTTGCTAGCGTTGCTGTTCGTGCTCGGTTGCGCCGAGTCAGGGCTCGGGCGGTCGTCGGTCCGGCCGGGAATCGACGTCCTGTTCGCTGACTCGATCGACCTCGTTGCCCATCGGCGCGTCGGGCTCCTCACCAATCAGACCGGTGTCGACAGGACCGGCACGGGCGACCTCGAGCGGCTTCTCGAAGCTGGCGTCCAAGTTAGCGCAATCTTCAGTCCTGAACACGGCTACCGAGGCATCCTGGACCGGGACGATATCGGCCATGGTGTCGATTCGGCGACGGGAATCCCGATCTACAGCTTGTACGGGCGCGTGCGCTCGCCGACGCGAGACATGCTCGCGACCATCGATGTGCTCCTCATTGATCTCCAGGACATCGGCGCGAGACCCTACACCTACATCTCGACAGCGCTCGGGGCGATGCGAGCCGCGCAGCCGGCTGGGGTCCCGGTGGTGATTCTCGATCGCCCGAACCCCATCGGCGGCGTTGCGGTCCAGGGGCCGATACTCGACACGGCGTTCGCCTCGTTTGTTGGCATGCTGCCCGTGGCCCTGCGTCACGGGATGACCCTCGGGGAGCTGGCGCTGTTTGGGAACCTGGTGCTCGATATTCGTGCGGACGTGACGGTGGTCCCGGTTGCGGGATGGACCCGGGATCAGTGGTTCGACGATACGGGACTCCCGTGGGTTCGTCCGTCTCCCAACATGCCGAGTCTCGAGAGCGCGACCCACTATCCGGGGCTGGTTCTCTTCGAGGGAACAGCGCTGTCGGTGGGCCGGGGGACCACCGTCGCGTTTCAGGTTATTGGCGCTCCCTGGCTGAGGCCGCCGGAGGTGATCGCGGCGCTGGGGACCACACCCGGGGTCGAGGTGGCTGACACAACGGTCATGCCAACGACGCCCAGCGATGGCAAGTTCGATGGGGTCCCACTGCCGTCGGTACGACTTCGGGTGCTCGACCGAGGCCTTTACGATCCAACGGCGACGGCCGTTGCGCTCCTGGTGGCTATCCGTTCCGTGCATCCCGACCGCCTGCAGATCGACCCACAGCGGTTCGACCGGCTGGCCGGCTCCGACGAGCTACGCGAGGCGGTCGCGCGTGGTGAGGCTCCAACCCGGATCGCTGCGGCGTGGGAGTCCCAGCGCCCCGGGTTTCTCCGGCTTCGGCAGCGAGTGCTGGTCTATCGCTGATCTCCGCGGGCCCGGCACCCCAGCAATTGCCGTAGCCCCAAGTCGCCGTTATTCTTAGCAGCCCAATCCTATGATGCGAACATGTTGATCCCCGCGTTTCTGCGGCAGGGTTTTGAGGCCTTGTTGCAACCACTCGTGTCGCGCCTCGTCGCGAGTGATGTCCAGCCGAATGCCATCACGAGCGTGGGCACCGCCCTGCTGGTGGCCGCTGGGGTGTTCTTCGGATTCGGGTGGGTGCGCGTGGGGGCAGCCCTCCTGCTGGCGAGTGGTGTCTCCGACATGCTCGATGGTCGGGTGGCTCGACAGGCCGGCTCGTCGTCCGACTTTGGTGCCTTCTACGACTCGACCCTCGATCGGGTCGGTGAGTCCGCCCTGCTGATCGGCGTCGCCGTGTTTTTCGTCCGGGGTGGCGTCGCCGAGCCATGGATGGTGCCTGCCGTGGTGTTGACCGCCATCGCCCTGTCAGCGGGCCTGATCGTCTCATACGCCCGGGCTCGGGCCGAGGGCCTCGGTCTGGACTGCAAGGTGGGGATTGCGCAGCGGGCCGAGCGGGTGCTGGGGCTTGGGGTCCCCACGGTGTTGTTCGGGGCCGGTCCAGGGGGACTCCTCCTTCTGAGTGTCGTGGGACTGCTGGCCGTGGTCAGCGCCGTGACGGTGGTGCAGCGCATTCACTACGTCCGAAAGGCGAGCGGATCTGTGCGACGGAAGACCAGACCCCGCTGGGGGGATTCTGCCGAGCCCCTGTTGGCGAGCTCCACGAGGAAAGGACGCAGTGGTGACTGATCCATCGAAGCGGTCGATTGCGCCGGCCGAGGGCAGGCTCGGAGTCTTGCTCGTGGGCCTGGGTGCGGTGGCGACGACCTACGTCGCCGGTGTTGAGAACATTCGGCGGGGACGCGCCAAGCCGATAGGCTCCCTCGCCGAAATGGGGACGATTCGTCTGGGCAAGCGGACCGAGCACCGCGCCCCGCGGATCCGTGAGTTTGTTCCGCTGCCCGGCCTCGACGACATCGTCTTCGGGGCGTGGGACCCGATCCCGGATGACGCTTTCACTTCGGCGGAAGTGGCCGGCGTGCTCGAAGGTCGTGACATCGAGTCGGTTTCGCAGTTTCTGAGAAGTATCCGGCCCATGCCGGCGGTGTTCGATCGGAACTACGTGAAGCGGCTCCATGGCACCACGAACGTGAAGAGTGCGAAAGCCAAGCGCGATCTCGCCGAGGAATTGCGGGAGGACATCCGCGGCTTCAGGGACTCCAACGGGTGTGATCGGCTGGTGATGATCTGGTGCGCTTCCACCGAGGTTTTCATCGCGCCGGGCCCGGCCCACCAGTCGCTCTCGGCCTTCGAGAAGGCCATGGACGAGAACGACCCCAGCATCGCTCCGTCAATGCTCTACGCATGGGCGAGCATCATGGAAGGCGTGCCGTTCGCCAATGGCGCGCCCAACCTGACTGTTGATACTCCCGCGTTGCAAGCCCTCGCGCTGGATCGCGAGGTGGCCATTTGCGGGAAGGACTTCAAGACGGGTCAGACGTTGGTGAAGACCGTCATCTCGCCGATGTTGAAGGCGCGGATGCTCGGTCTGGCTGGGTGGTACTCCACCAATATCCTCGGGAACCGGGACGGCGAGGTGCTGGACGACCCCGAATCGTTCAAGACCAAGGAAGAGTCGAAGCTCGGT
Organism: Gemmatimonadota bacterium; assembly: GCA_039591615.1. GTDB lineage: Bacteria > Gemmatimonadota > Gemmatimonadetes > Gemmatimonadales > GWC2-71-9 > JBDHDH01. The sequence continues at coordinate 13,433 of JBDHDH010000055.1, forward strand.
GTCCTTGAGCATATTCTCCAGCCCGGCATGTATCCGGATCTGTACGGCGACGTGTATCACAAGGTGCGGATCAACTACTACCCACCCCGCGGTGACAATAAGGAGGGGTGGGACAATATCGATATCTTGGGGTGGCACGGTTACCCCATGCAAATCAAGATCAATTTTCTCTGTCGCGACTCGATTCTCGCCGCGCCCCTGGTGCATGATCTGGCGCTGTTCCTCGATCTCGGCCAGCGGGCCGGATTGTGCGGCATTCAGGAGTGGCTCTCGTTCTACTTCAAGAGCCCCATGGCCGCACCGGAGCTGACCCCGGAGCACGACTTGTTCATCCAGCACACCAAGCTAAAGAACACGCTTCGGTGGCTCATGGGCGAGGAGCAGATCACGCACCTCGGCGTGGAGTACTACGACTACCAGACCGTGTGAGCGTTGCAGACGTAGTCGTCATCTTGATCGGGACGGCGTTGATCGTCGGGGAGCTGTGGTTTTTCCTCGGGCCGCGCAGGAGAGAGCAGGAGGTGAAGCCCCCGAACGGCGGCGTGCAGGAGATTCGGGTGCTTGTGAAAGGTGGGTATGATCCCGACACGATCTTCGTGGAGGCGGGCCGTCCGGTCCGCCTCCTGTTTTATCGAGATGAGACGGCGGACTGTTCGGAGCGTGTGGTATTCCCCGATTTCGGCATCGAGGAACCGCTGGCTGCGTTCGAGACGACGACGATCGAGTTTACGCCATCGGAAGCCGGCGACTTCCCGTTCTCGTGTGGACTGGGTGTCATGAAGGGCCGTGTGGTAGCCCAGATCGGTCGAGACGGCGCGCGAGCCAACCTGGGGAAGGGGCACTCCACGCATGGGTAGCACGCGCATCACCCTTCCGGTGGAAGGCATGACCTGCGGAGCCTGTGCCACTGCCGTGCAGAGGCGCCTCATCGACGCACCGGGCGTTGAGGACGCTGCGGTGAACTTCGCCACCGGGAAGGCGACGGTCACGTTCTCTGAAGGCCAAACCGAGATCGCCCAGCTCGTCCGGGCAGTGCGCGACGCCGGTTACGACTGCGCCAAGACCACCGTCACGTTCCCGGTGACGGGGCTGCACTATGCCACCGGCGTGTCCCGCCTCGAAGGGCAGCTGGCGAATCTCCCAGGCGTGCTCAGCGCCGTGGCGAATCAGGCTAGTGAACGGGTGCAGGTGGATTACGTGCCGGGCCTGCTCACCGCGCCGGATCTGGAGGAAGCGGTGCGCCGGGCGGGGTTCGTGGTCGCCGAGCCGGTTCCCGCGGAGGACCCTGTCGAGCGGGAGCGTCTGCGGCAACGGGCGGAGATGCGATCTCTCTTGGGGAAGTTCGCGGTCGCGGCGTTGGTCGCCGCCCTCACCATGGTGGGGTCGATGCCGCTCATGGGGGCGATGACGACCAAAGAGCACGATCTCGTGGCCCGCGTGATGGCACCGCTCAATCGAGTGCTCAGCGGTCTGCTGCCGGGGTTGTACGAGTTTGCTCTCCGTGAGCCGCAACAGCTGAAGCTCGCTATGCTCGTGTTGTCGCTCCCGGTACTGCTTTGGAGCGGCCGGCAGTTCTTCGTCGGTGCATGGAGCGGCCTCGAGCATCGCGCGGCTGACATGAACACGCTCATTGCGGTGGGGACAGGCTCGGCGTTCGTATACTCCACCGTGGCGACCCTCGTACCGTGGGTCTTCGAGAGCGCGGGGCTCCCGGCGGACGTCTATTTCGAGGCGGCCAATGCCATCATTGCCCTCATCCTGCTGGGTCGGCTGCTCGAAGCGCGTGCGAAGGGTCAGACCTCACAGGCGATTCGTCGTCTCATCGCCCTGCGCCCGAAGACGGCGCGTGTGCAATCCGACGCTGAGGACCGGGACGTTCCCATCGAGGAAGTCCTGGTCGGGATGCGCATCATCGTGCGGCCGGGCGAGACGATTCCTGTCGACGGGGTGGTGACGGGAGGTGAATCCAGCGTGAACGAGGCGATGCTCACTGGCGAGCCGATGCCGGTTGCCAAGACCGTGGGAAGCCGGGTGATCGGCGGCACCATCAACACCACGGGATCGCTGCTCTTCGACGCAACGGCGGTCGGTAAGGACACTACGCTGGCTCAAATCGTCCGCCTCGTGGAAGAGGCCCAGGGAACCAAGGCCCCGGTGCAGCGTCTGGCGGATGCGGTAGCCGGTGTGTTCGTGCCGATCGTCATCGCGGTTGCCATCGCGGCCTTCGTGGTTTGGTTCGTCGTGGGTCCCTCGCCGGCCTTCGTGTTCAGTACGGTTGCCCTCGTGACCGTACTCGTTATCGCTTGTCCGTGTGCCCTGGGTCTCGCCACTCCGACAGCCATCATGGTGGGAACGGGAAAAGGTGCCGAACATGGTGTCTTGATTCGGGGCGGCGAGGCTCTCGAGGCCGTTCAGCGCCTCGACACCATGGTGTTCGATAAGACCGGCACGGTGACCGAAGGACGTCCCACGGTGACCCACGTGTTGGGCGCGAAGCGCTCCGATGGCACGACGGTCAGCGGAGCGGAGATCCTGCGGCTCGCGGCGTCCGTCGAGGCCCGGTCGGAGCACCCCTACGCCCAGGCCATCCTCGAAGCCGCCGCGTCGAAGAACCTCGAGCTCGGTGGCGTCGAGCGTTTCGTCGCCATGGAGGGGCGCGGTGCCCGCGGGATCGTTGGCAGGATGTTGGTGGAAGTCATCAGCGTGCGCCACGCCGGCGAGCGCAGTATCGATCTCGGCCTGCTCCGCGAGGAAGCGCGGCGACATCTGCTGACGAGTGGGTCACCAGTGGTGGTCGTCGTCAACGACGCTGTGCAGGGAATCATCGTGTTGGCCGACACCATCAAACCCGACGCCAAGCCGGCCATCGCCCGTCTTCGAGAAATGGGGCTGGGTCTCTACCTCCTCAGCGGAGACACCAAGGCGGCTGCGAATCTCGTGGCGCAGGAAGTGGGGATCGACCACTGTCTGGCCGAAGTCGACCCTCGAGACAAGGTCGATGAGATCAAGCGACTCCAGGCAGAAGGGCGGAAGGTGGCGATGGTCGGGGACGGTATCAACGACGCTCCGGCGCTCGCGCAAGCGGACGTCGGGTTTTCCATCGGCACTGGCACCGACGTCGCTGTCGAGGCATCGGACATCACCCTCATTCGCGGCGATCTCGGGGCAGTCGTGACCGCCGTCGAGCTGTCGAGACGGACCATGCGGACGATTCGCGGGAATCTCTTCTTTGCGTTCGTGTACAATGCGCTGGGGATACCCCTTGCAGCCGGGGTGTTGTATCCATTTACAGGGATCCTGCTGAGCCCTATCGTCGCCAGTGCGGCGATGGCGCTGTCTAGTCTGAGCGTGGTCGGAAACAGCCTGCGTCTGCGACGATTCACTCCCTCACTGAATAATTGAGAAGCGACCGATGCGATACTTCCACCGGACCTCCCTTTCCATCGAGGACGTCATCAGCGAGGCCGATCGCTACTTCGGCGGCCAGCTCCAACAGGTCTCTTCCGGCGACAAGACGCGAACCTTCAGCGGGGCGATCGGAGTGGTGACCCTGTCCGTGCGCGCCGAAGGTGGCCACTACACGCTGATCACGGTCTCCACCGATCAGATGGGGGAGAGTGAGTTGGACAAGCTCTCGAAGCGATTCCTGACGCTGGTGCACAAGCAGGTGGATCCGCGACACGTGGTAAGGGGGGCGTACTAGAGCGGTGAGTAGTGAGCGGGGTGCCGCACGACTCGATATTCCTGTTTCCACTCACCGCTCACCCACCCGGTAACGGCGACGGAAGGCGAATGTCTGCGATCAAGCTCACCATCGACGGCATGACATGCGAACACTGCCGTAAGACGGTAGAAGACGCCCTGATGAACGTCTCGGGAGTCTGGGGAGTGGAGGTGGATCTCCAGGAACGCTCTGCCGACGTGCAGTGCGACGTGGTGCGCGTGAAGCTCGATGAGCTCATCGCGGCGGTGAAGGCTGCGGGATACGAGGCCGAGGTCGCCGCATGACGAAGGGCGGCGGTGCCGCGATGACCTCGGCCATTCCCGCGGGCCTGACGCGGCATCAGCTATTGGAGCTGTACTACTTGCTGCGGCTGACCCGCTCATTCGAGGAGCGTCTCGTCAGCTTGTATCGCCAAGGGAAAGTGATCGGTGGTCTCTACCGCTCCCTGGGTCAGGAAGGTGAGACCGTGGCCAGCGCCTACGCGCTCGAACCCGGCGACGTGTTGTCGCCTCTGATCCGAAACCTAGGCTCGATGCTCGTGCGGGGCGCGAAGCCCATCGAGATCCTCCGTCAGTACATGGCGAAAGGGACGAGTCCCACGGGTGGGCGCGAAACGAACCTGCATTTCAACGATCTCGAACTGGGCTATCTGGGGCAGATCTCTCATCTCGGCGACATGGTGCCTGTGATGGCCGGGATCACCCTGAGCTTCAAGATGCGTGGCGAGCGGCGTGTCGGCCTCGTGTACGTGGGGGACGGCGCCACCAGCACCGGCACGTTTCACGAGGGGATCAACTTCGCGTCTGTGGCGCGTCTGCCGCTCGTGGTCATTCTCGAGCACAATGGCTATGCCTACTCGACCCCTACATCCCGACAGGCCGCGGTGAAGCGCCTCGCGCACAAAGCGCTCGCGTACGGGATTCCCGGCCATACGGTGGATGGGAACGACGTCTTCGCGGTCTACGAGCTCACACGAGAAGTCGTGAACCGTGCCCGCGCGGGAGAAGGGGTGAGTCTGCTTGAGGTGGTGACGTACAGGCGGAAGGGACATGCCGAGCACGACGACCAGCGGTATCAGTCGGGAGAGGAGATCACGGAGTGGGAGCAAAAGGACCCCCTCGACCGCTATGTCCGTCGCGTGCTTGGCGAAGGATGGGTGACGGCTGCTGAGCTCGAGGAGCTCGACCACAGGGTTGCTACCGAGCTCACGGAGGCGATCTCGCACTGCGAGAGCGATCCTGCGCCCGAGGGGCTGAGCGCTCTCCCTGGCGTCAGCCTCGATCCACCAGCTGCCGAGCTCCTCTGGTTCCGGAGGCTGTGTGGCTGAGATCACCTACTTGGAGGCTCTGCGGCAGGGCCTGTGGGAAGAAATGGAACGCGACGAGCGCGTGTTCATCCTCGGTGAGGACATCGGCCGCTACGGTGGCGCCTTCAAGGTGACCGACGGGTTTCACGATCGGTTTGGAGAGGCCCGTGTCATCGACACGCCCATCTCGGAAGCCGCCATCGTGGGAGCGGCCGCCGGGGCGGCGCACATGGGACTCCGCCCGGTCGCCGAGATGCAGTTCATCGATTTCATCTCGTGCGCGTATGACATTCTCACCAATTACGTGGCCACCGCCCGGTATCGGGCCGGTCTCGCAACCCCCATCGTGGTGCGCGGGCCATCCGGAGGCTACGTGCGAGGCGGGCCCTTTCATTCGCAGCTACCGGAGGCGGCGTTCTTCCACACGCCGGGTCTCAAGCTCGTCTGTCCGGCGACGGCGCGTGATGCGAAGGGGCTGATCAAAGCGGCGATCCGGGATGAGGATCCCGTGATCTATTTCGAGCACAAGTTCCTCTACCGGAGAATCAAGGAAGACCTTTCCGAAGACGAGGAGCTACTCACGCCCATCGGCAAGGCGAATGTGGTGCAAGACGGAAATGATCTCACTATCGTGACCTGGTCGGCGATGGTGTGGAAGTCCCTCGAAGCCGCCGCTACGATCGGGGATGAGGATGGAGCCTCAATAGAAGTCCTCGACCTGCGGACGTTGCTTCCGATGGACCAGGGCGCGATCATCGAGTCGGTGAAGAAGACCAACAAGGTGTTGATCGTCCATGAGGATACGCGGACGGGGGGGATCGCCGGGGAAATCACGGCCAGGATCAACGAGCAGGCTTTCGAGTGGCTCGATGGTCCGGTCATGCGCGTCACTGCCCACGACACGCCCCTCCCGTACTCGCCGCCGCTGGAAGATTTCGTGCTGCCGCAAACCGTAGACATCGTAAACGCGGCAAGGTGGCTGCTGGCGTACTGAACCGGTACGCCGGCAGTGATATCGAAAAAGGGGATTTCCCTCCGCGCTCACTCGGACGACCCTGGCGCGCTGCAAGTGCTGCGCAGGCTCCACGACTCATTCTGCGGCGGTCGTGCGCAACCGTTGGCCACGCACTCCTGTGGGCTCCCACTCCCGACCGCTCGGTTCCCATTCACCGCCTCCCCACCGTCCGGCCTCGCGGCGTCCACCAACCTCCCATCGCCAGTCCCAACCGCCGAGCTGGATTGCACGGCGCGCGACGAGCCAGCGCCGTACCGCGGCGATCGCGGCGGGGCTGGTGAGGATGCTGCACCAGGCCCAGTGATCCCACATTCGGCGGTCCCAGCGGTCGACGATTCGGGCCCGCCGCAAGGCGGCCTTGGTGAGTCCCTGCATCCGGCGAATGATCGCGCGACGAGAAAGCTCGGCCGGGCTCCGCACGAGGAGATGCACGCGGTCGGTCGTGAAGACGACGGTGTCCACCAGCCACCCACGTTCCTTGCAGCGACTCCGAATGATCCGCTCGCAGAATCGAGCGGCAGCGGGTATCTTGAAAAGCTCGCGGTCGCGGACGGTGGGCCATACGACGTGACACCACTTGGTCCTTCCCGACCTGCGGGGAATCCGTTGCATGGCATCACGGTGCACCCAGCCGCCTTTCGTGACGTACCCAAAACGACGCACTCGTGTCTGAAATAATCACCCTGCCCGGACTGCAGGAGCGCTTGCGAGGAGACGCCGCATGGCTCGCGTAGACGTCATCATGCCTCAGATGGGCGAATCCATTGCGGAGGGTACGGTCTCCCGGTGGCTCAAGAAGGTTGGTGACGAGGTGAAACGGGATGAGCCGATTCTCGAGATCTCGACCGACAAAGTCGACGCGGAGATTCCGTCACCAGCGGGCGGCGTGCTCGCAGAGATCAAGGTGGAGGAAGGGAAGACGGTGGAAGTGCAGACCGTCGTAGCGGTCATCGAAACCGACAAGAAAGAGGCGGAAGGCACTCGAGAACTCGGAGAGGCAGAGAAGAAAGAGAGCGAGCAACCTGCCGCTCCGGCGAGGGCGCAACCGCCGGAACGGGAAACACCGCGGGAAACGCGAGAGCGTCCGGCCGCTGAGGCGGAGCCTGCCGCCGCGGCGGTGCCCTCTGCCCCGGCTGCGGCGGGAGAAGAGGGTGACGGACGAAAAGAGACGGCCGAGGAACGCCTGCGAAGGCACTCCACCCCGCTAGTCCGCAAGATCGCAGCCGAGCACGGCGTCGACCTCTCGCGCATTCGCGGGACGGGATACGCGGGGCGGGTGACCAAGAAGGACATCATGGCCTACCTCGAGAGCGGCCCGAGAGAGGAAGCCGCTCCGGCCGTTGCAACTCCGGCTCGGGGTGCGGTGGCACCACCGGTTATGGAGCCCGTGCGGCATCCAGAGGTGGAAGCGTGGCCAGGCGATCGGGTGGAGCGTATGAGCCGCATCCGCAGGCTCACGGCCGATCACATGGTGCTCTCCCGTCGCACCTCGGCCCACGTCACCAGCTTCTACGAGGTCGATTTCACGCGGATTGCGAAGCTGCGACAGGCAAAGAAGGGGGAATACGAGGAGCGTGGCGTAAAGCTCACATACCTGACGTTCATCGTGAAGACCGTTGCCGACCAACTTCGCAAACATCCTGTCCTCAACGCGTCGGTGAGTGGCGAAAACATCATCTACCGCCAGCCCATCAACGTCGGGATTGCCGTTGCTCTCGACTGGGGGCTCATCGTGCCCGTGCTCAGGAATGCCGACGAACTCTCTCTCCTTGGCATATCCAAGAGGACAGCGGATCTCGCCGAGCGAGCCCGCACCAAACGACTGAGTCCGGATGAAGTCCAGCAGGGGACGTTCACCATCACCAACCCCGGTGTGTTCGGGTCCTATGTCGGCGCGCCGATCATCAATCAACCCCAAGTCGCCATTCTCGGCGTCGGGGCCATCGAAAAGCGACCAAAGGTGATCACCCTGGAGGACGGTCAGGATGTCATCGCCATCCGGACGATGGGGATGCTCTCCCTGGCGTATGACCACCGTATCGTGGATGGAGCGGACGCCGACCGATTCATGTCCGACGTGAAGCGGGAGCTGGAAGCGTTCGCCGCGGGTGCTGTCTGAATGGCGCGGCGCACGATCGAGATCGAAGGGGAGCAATGGCACATCTACCCGTCGGGGCGGGTCACAGTCTACGACCGGGATGAGTTCGGTTTGGTGTTCGAAAAGGGAACCGGTCCCGATCGTGTGCGGCGCGTGACGCGCTTCTCGCCGTTGGGGGTCCGGCGGTGGGATGCCGCGCTTGCCGAGCTTTCTGACGAGCGACTGCTCGAGTTCTTCCGGCAGTCCCAGCCCGCACGGACCAGCCCCGAGACACAGTACGGTCGCGCGTCGGGCTGAATCGTTGTCCGTCGTCGACCTCCACGTCCATTCGACCGCCTCTGACGGCACGGCGTCTCCGCGCGCCGTCGTGCAGCGAGCCGCGGCCGTCGGGCTCTCCGCCATCGCACTCACCGACCACGATACCGTGGATGGCGTGGAGGAGGCCCTGGCTGCCAGCCGTGAGCTGAGCATGCGGGTCGTGGCAGGGTGCGAATTCAGCGTCGCGGCCCGTTGGGGTGAGATGCACCTCCTGGGCTATTTCCTTCCCGCGGACGCGCCGCAGCTGAACCGATTCCTGGAGGAGCAACGCGAAAAGCGCCGAGTCCGCGCCGTGGAGATCGTGACGCGGCTCACCCGGTCGGGGATCGCGGTGACCGTGGAGCAGGTGCTCGAGCAGGCCGACGGAGGGGCGGTGGGGCGGCCACACGTGGCGCGGGTACTGGTGGCAAGAGGCGTGGTGCCCAACATCTCCGTGGCCTTCACCAAGTACCTGGGCCGTGGCCGCCCGGCGTTCGTGCCGAAGGAGCTTCCGTCGGTGGTGCAGGTGACTCGCCTGGTGCGGCGCGTCGGCGGGCTCACCTCGGCCGCGCATCTCAAGGACCGGGCCGTGCGACCGGTCCTCCGCGAGCTCAAGGGACAGGGCGTGGATGCCGTGGAGGCCGTACATCCGGCACACGACCAGCTCACCATGAATCGCATCGTCGAACTGGCGAACGACATCGACATGCTCGTGACCGGTGGGTCGGACTGGCACGGAGACGCCACAGCCGAGGAACGTGCGGCCCTCGGCGCATTGGATGTACCCATTGCATGGCTGCAACGGATGGAAGGATTCGTGCAGCGCGGCAAGCAGACCCCCCACACGAATATCGAATGCTGAATCGCGAGGGGCGAATAGCGAGGTCGGCTCACGGGAGCAGCCCGGCCGCGAGCCGCTGCCGCTAGCGGGCAACATTCGGTCTCAGGGCGCGGGACCACCTCTTTCCGTTCGCCTCTTGGCTATCTTACCCTAGCCGTGTTCAAGCCAACGAAGCGAGTTGACCGTCGGTTCGTTCCACAGCCCATTGATCGACCGGCGCACAGCCGTCGGGCGGTGGAACTCTTCAACGCGGGCGCGTACTGGGAAGCTCACGAAGAACTCGAGCGCATTTGGCGGTCGACGCCGGACGACGGCGAAGCCGAGGTCATTCAGGGACTCATCCAAGCGGCCGCGGCCCTCCTGCATCGAGCGCGCGGGAACCAACACGGCGTC
>JBDHDH010000056.1:0-41879 GCA_039591615.1 Gemmatimonadota bacterium
ACAATATATGAAGAGAGTGATGACAGCACCCAGCCGGCTCTTCATGGTCAGCGCTGCCACGGCGAGCATCACGAGCTGCGGTGAGCGGGCGATGCCAGTGGCCAAAGGCGGGCCCCTCGGGATCGCCGACCCAAACGTGAAGTCGCGGACCTCCTCGTGCAGCTGCGTCCCCGCCCCAGGGCATCCTCGCCGTCGGCCTGCGGGAACGCTCGCACCGCTCGGGAGAGCCGTTACCAGAACGGATTAATCAGATGCCGGACGCCGTCCGTGCCACGGTGTTCCGCGAGGGAGCCTCGCATGTCGACGTGAAAATGCCGTCGTCCGGTTGGTTTGGCGAGGTGCGCGCGTGGCGCGGGCAGAGGTGGCCGGACCTCGAGAAGGTATGGTACGGTCGGCTCAAACCGTGGATCCCGTGGTTCTCCCTTGAGCGCCAAGTCCTGCGGGCCATCGAACACATCACCCAGCGTCCACCCACCGGGGCCGACCGCGAGGCGGTGCGCCGCAAACTCCGTGGGGCGATGCAGCGACGGGAACTCGGACTGTGAGATCGGGACCACGCCGGTGGAGGGTGCCGAAACTCCTACCGGCGTGCAGCCGTAGGGTCGGTAGCCTCTATTCTGGAGTCTGAGATGACCACGCAACTCACTCGACGAGGCAGCATCCCCGCAGCCATGGGATGGATGATCGGGCTGTCGGCTGTCCTCTTCTGGGCTCCCGTGCTTGGCGGACTAGTCGCCGGGTTCGTCGGTGGGAGGAAGGCCGGCAGTGTGGGTCGCGCCGTCGCGGCGGCGCTCCTCCCAGGATTCATTCTCTTCGTGTTCATGCTCTTCTTCGGCGGCCTCCTCGGCGGGATCCCGATCCTCGGACAGCTCGTCGCGCTCATCGGGGGTCTTGGAGGGCTGGTACTCTCCGCCGTGCATGTCATCCCACTCTTGATTGGAGCCGCAATTGGAGGCGCCACGGCCTCATGAGCCGGCTGTCAGCGGCCCAATCGCCAGCGGCGGTCACCAGACCGCCGTTTGGCGTCTCGGGGCGGAAGCCGAACGCTTAGCTCGACTCATGTCCCGGGTGCTCCGGGTCTTTGAGTATCTGACGCAGCGTTGGCACATCGATATTCCCTCCGGACAGGACCACGACGACCTTGCCCCTCGCATAGACCTTGCCGAAGAGCACGGCCGCCAGTCCCGCCGCGCCTGAGGCCTCGATGAGAAGCTGCTCTGCATCGATGAGTGCCATCATGGCTCGTTTCAGTTCGTCCTCGGAGACCAGCACGATATCGTCCACGAGTTGCCGTGCAATGGTGAAGGGCACCCTTCCGAAGCCGCCAGCCAGCCCGTGGGCGAGCGTGGGTTCGTGATCGTACGGATCGATCGCGGCTCCACCTCGCAGAGAGAGAAGGGCGGACGGTGAGGCGGCAGCGTTGACTCCAATGACACGGGCAGCCGGATTCGCGTCCTTCACGGCGAGTGCGATGCCGCTGACGAGGGCGCCACCCCCCACCGGGGCCACCACCGCGTCGAAGTCACCGACCTGCTCCACGATCTCCAGCCCACACGTTCCTTGACCCGCAATGACCGCGGGATCATCGTATGCCGACACATAACAGGCTCCGCTGGCGCGAACGTGCGCGAGCGCAGCCTGCTGGGCCTCCTCAAACGTGTCGCCGACGAGGTGAACCTCCACCGGATAGGTGGAGAGTTTGTGGATCTTGGCTCGGGCGGCATTGCGCTGCACATAGATGCGCACGCCATTCACGCCCATGACCTGTGACGCGAACGCCACCCCCAAGGCATGATTCCCCGCCGAGGCGGCAACGATTCCCCGAGAGCGCTCGGCGGGGCTCAGCGAAAGAATCTTGTTGAGCGCACCGCGAGGCTTGAACGATCCCGTGTGCTGCCGGTTCTCCTGTTTGAGCCAGATGTCGCTTCCCGTCGTCTCGCGAAGCAATGCGGATGGTGTGAGAGGAGTGCGCACGATATGTGGGGCGATGCGCCGAGCCGCGGCTCGGACGTCGGCGGGACGGACCGGCGAGTCCAGCGGGACCGATGGCGGGGGGATTGACGTGGTTCGTTCGGTCCGTGTGGAAGATCGCAATTCAGGACGGAGACGGTTTCTCCGACTCGAGCGAGCGGTCGGCATCTCCCCGCACAAGCATTCGCTCGGTGAAGTCCACTCGTTCGTGGAGCTCGACCAGCTCATCGCGCACGAGACGCACCTCTTCGTGAAGACGGTCGACCGTATCTGCCAGGCGTTCGAACTCCTCCGCCGGGAGTTTCTGGCGGGTCTGAATCCTCGCGTTCAACCACATACGCATCGCCATCAGCGTAAAGGTACCGAACCCGAAGAACGCGATCAGCACAAACACTTCTTCTGGCATGAGGTCCCCCGCTCAGTGACACACGTCTCGCGCGCCGCGCTGCAAGTGGCCCTTTGATCACCGGGGCATCGCCCGCGCTGCGCCTCGCATATGGTAACGGCTTTGCCGGTGCCGTGTGGACCGAGTATTTATTCGTGCCAGGCCAGGGCGGCAATACCATGGATCTGAGGATACTCCTCTTGCAGGCCAGAGAACCCGACGACCCCATCCGGGAGGAGGAACGACGCTCCTTCGCGGAGAAGGCGGGTCTCGACGAGGAGTCCGTCGTCCCCTACGACCTGCTCGACGGTCCACCCTCTCTCTCAGAGATCAGACAATACGACGCCCTCATGGTCGGTGGGAGCGGCGACTACTACGTCTCCAAGGGTGATCTCCCGAATTTCGCCGGCGTGCTCGACGTCCTGGCTGAGATCGTCAACATGGGACACCCAACGTTCGCATCGTGCTTTGGGTTTCAACTCCTCGTTGAGGCGCTGGGCGGGCGCGTGATCCACGATCCAGCAGCCATGGAAGTTGGGACATACGAGCTGTCCCTCACTGACCACGGCAGGCGGGACGACCTCCTGGGAACGCTGCCCGGCTCCTTTCGGGCTCAGCTAGGCCGAAAGGACCGCGCCGAGCACCTTCCTCCTGGCGTCCACCATCTGGCGTCGAGCGCGCGATGCCCGTACCAGGCCTTCCGGGTACCCGATAAGCCCGTCTGGGCGACGCAATTCCACCCTGAGATGAACGAGGACGAGAACCGAAGACGGTTCCTGCGGTATCTCAAGGGGTACGCCGGACATATGAACGCGAAGGACCGGGAGGAGACGTTGCGTCGGTTTCGGGCCGGCCCGGAAACGACGAAGCTCATCCGAGGATTTCTCGACTTGGTGTTTGGTTGATGATGAGGTGGTTGTCCAGTGGGTGCGTGCTCGTGACGTGCGCCGTGGTGGCTCCGCACTGGGCGTGTGCGCAGGGAACCTCAGGCCCAAGGGGTCTGACTGCCGTCCCGGGGATCACAGTCGGTCATTTCACCATGAGCGAACGCCCCACCGGATGTACCGCGATCCTCGCCGAGGGCGGGGCGGTGGGCGGGGTCGATGTACGGGGCGGCGCGCCAGGCACGCGGGAGACGGATCTCCTCGATCCTGTGAACACCGTCCAGAAGGTCCACGCCGTCGTGCTTTCAGGAGGCAGTGCGTTCGGTCTCGACGCGGCCTCCGGAGTCGTGCGGTATCTGGAAGAGCGCGGCACGGGTCTCAAGGTGGGATCCATCACCGTCCCTATCGTGGTGGGGGCGATCCTGTTCGATCTGCAGGTGGGTGACGACCCTCAGATCCGACCCGGACCCGATTGCGGCTACCGGGCGGCGACGCGCGCTACCAACAACGCCGTCGAAGAAGGAAACGTCGGCGCCGGCGCAGGAGCGACGGTGGGGAAGCTCGCAGGATTCGAGCGCGCCATGAAGGCAGGGCTCGGGACGGCCTCCATCTCGCTGCCAGACGGTCTCATCGTCGCGGCGCTCGTCGCCGTGAACGCCGTCGGTGATATCGTCGACCCGGGCACGGGACGCGTCATCGCTGGGGTCCGAACGGCGGATGGTGCAGCGCTTGCGGATGCGCGTCTGTTGATGCGCTCCGCTGGTTCGGACACGGCATCGTCGGGTCAGAACACCACCATCGGGGTGGTGACCACCAATGCGCGTCTCACCAAAGCACAAGCCACCAAAATTGCCCAGATGGCCCACGACGGCCTGGCCCGGGCCATCGTACCGTCCCACACACCGTTGGACGGCGATACCATCTTCTCCCTCGCCACGGCCACCCACGAAGGGCAGCCCAACGTGGCGCTGATCGGCGCGCTGGCGGCGGAGGCGGTCAGCGAAGCAATCCTCCGCGCCGCCAAAGCCGCCAGCGGGCTCCCCGGACTTCCCGCAGCACGGGACCTTCCGGGCCCGCAGTAGTGAATCCTCAGCTCGTCTTTCTCCTCGTCTACTCCGTCGGTCTGGTGGGTCTGGGTCTCTGGATCGGCCGCCGAGTCGCTACCAGTGAGACATTCTTCGTCGCGGGTCGGAGGCTGAGCCCCGGTCTCATCTTCGCCACCATTCTCGCGGCCAACATCGGCGCGGGATCGACCGTGGGCGCGGCGGGACTCGGGTACGAACACGGTATCGGGGCGTGGTGGTGGGTCGGCTCGGCGGGGATTGGCACTCTCGTCCTTGGCCTGTGGATCGGACCGAGGATCTGGCGTCTGGCACGCGCCCACGATCTGTACACTGTGGGCGACTATCTCGAGCTCCGCTACGGACCGTCGGTCCGTGCCCTCGTCGCTGTACTCCTATGGTTCGCGACGCTGACCATTCTCGCTGGTCAGCTCATTGCGCTGGCGTGGGTCCTCAACGTCGTCGCCGGAGTGCCGAAGGCGGGAGGGTGCCTGATCGGCGGCACCGTCATGACCATTTACTTCACCGCCGGTGGACTGCTCAGTTCCGCATGGGTGAACCTCGTTCAGCTGGCGGTCCTGCTCGTCGGATTCGCCATTGCCCTGCCCTGGGCCCTCGCCGGCGTAGGGGGCTGGGACACCGTGGCCGATACCGCTCCGCAGTTCGCCGACGGCTACCTGAGCCTGTGGACAGCCGGCACACCCTGGTGGGCCTACGTCGCGCTCCTGGCACCGGCCTTCATCGTGTCGCCGGGGTTGCTGCAGAAGGTGTACGGCGCGCGCGACGAGCGTGCCGTTCGTCTCGGTGTGGGGTTGAGTGCGATGGCCCTCATGCTCTTTGCTTTCTTCCCTCCCCTCCTCGGCATGATCGCCCGCGTGTCCAGCCCCTCGCTCGCCAACCCCGAGCTCGCCTTGCCGACCATCTTGACCACCGGTGTGCCCGTGGCCCTTGGAAGCATTGGCTTGGCCGCCGTGTTCTCCGCGGAGGTGAGCTCTGCCGACGCGATCCTGTTCATGCTTGCGACATCGCTCTCAGAAGACCTCTATCGCCGGTTCCTCAAACCCTCGGCCTCCGACACCGATGTCCTTCGGGTAGCGCGCGGAGCGGCGCTGGCGGGGGGCGCCCTGGGCGTGCTGCTCGCCGTTGTGCTGCCGTCGGTCATCGGCAGCCTCAGGATCTTCTACTCAGTGCTGAGCGTGTGTCTCTTCGTGCCGGTGGTGGCCGGTCTCTCCACGAGGCGCCCGGGCACACCCGAGGCGCTCACGGCGATTTTGGCGGGGCTGGTGCTACTGGTGGCGACCAGGCTCTGGAACCTCACGGGCACCGGGCTCTGGACCCCCAATACCGTGGCTCTTGGCGGCTCGGCTCTGTTGTTCGGTGCCCTCTTCGTGATGCGGCGGCGGGCAGCCTAGCCGACGCTACGCCGGCTTTTCGAACTCAGCAAACATCACAGTGGTCCCAGTCTCAGCATCGTCGTTTCCTGGTGTGGGTCGTGGGGTGGACAAAGGCGGCCGCCGCAACGAACCCTGCCAGCGTGATCGTCCATGCGCGCATGCTCGACCTCCGCGCGAGAATCGGATATGGTGCTGGTCAGCGGACTAGTCTAATTGGACTACATGCCTGCCGTGTTAATGATCGAGAGTCGATATCGCCGCGCCGCTTACGACGGACGATCCGTAACGAGTGCCACGGGCCGTCCCCGTGGGGCAGCTCGCCTCCCGGCTACGCCACTCGGGATCTTTCGCTCAGCATTCGACCTCTGCGTTTAGCGTATGGGGAAACGAACAACGCCGCCGGAACCGAACACCCGGCGGCGTTGTGCTGTTGACCTTCGCAACCCGGCACGATGGCCGCGGATGCGCCCGATCAATCGGCGCAAGATCGCGGTTCGGTCCGGATCAGAGCTCCAGACGGCGATCGCTTGCCCTTGCCAGGTTGCGGCTTCTTAGGTCGGACAATGGATCACCTCCTTTCTAAGGGTTCAACATCGGGCGTGAACGCCGCCAAACTACGGAAATCTCGACAGGAGGGCAACCGGTCCTCGCCCAACGGCACGAAGGGCACGAAGGGAGCGAGACCCTTCATGCCCTCTTTGCGTGTCCGTGCCTATGGTGTCCTACGGCCGAGGTGGCTCAAGCGGGCGCTCGGTCTCGTCTTGAGGAATCTCTGTCGAATCCGGAACTACCATCTCCTCCGGAACCTCCGCCGTCACCGGCTGACGAACCCGCTCCACCTCCTCGATGAACTGTAGCGCCAGGGCGGCCAGGTCTACGGGGTCTTTCTCCGGGTCATCTTCGAGTCCGACCACCCGTGCAAGATTCACCGACGCTTTTTCGTGGGTGCTGTCCGCTTGGAGAGCCGCACGATACGCGTCGGCGGCTCCAGTGACGTGCCCGGTACGCTCCAATGCGATCCCCAGATTATTCTGGAACGCGGAGACGTCCTTGCGCAGCTCGGTGGCACGAGCCAGCGGGGGAAGGGCCTCTTCGAAGCGGCCCTCCAAGATCAATACGTATCCCAGGTTGTTCATCGACCAGACATCACCGTCGTCCAAGACGATGGCTTCCCAGTACGCGTCGATGGCCTCCTCCACCAATCCGAGCTGATGGCGGGCCCGGCCCAGGAGCCGGAATGCGTCACTCGACTCGCCATCGATCAGGAGCGCCTCTTCAATGCGCTCGATGGCATCCTCCGGGCGCCCGGTATCGAGGAAGACGCGGCTGAGATTGACCAGGCTCTTCACGTGCTCTGGATCCCGTTCGAGGGCACGCTCGAACGCCTGCTCTGCCGTGTCGTGTTCCCCGGTCTTCCACGCCGATAGCCCGAGCATGTAGTGGCCCCAGGCATTCTCGGGCTGCTGCCCCGTATAGGCGGTGAACAGCGAAACGGCGTCACCATATCGCTTCTCGCGATATGCCGATTCCGCTTCTTCGAAGGTCACCTCGCGCGGCACGATCGGCGTCTCCACCGGCCGCTCCTCCGTGTAGGACACCGGCGTCGATGGCGTGGTGCGCGGTGCCACCTGTTCCGTGGGTGGCGCCTGGGTTCGCTCCTCGGGTTGGCGACTGTCCCCACATCCGTACGCCGACCAGAACACAAGCGCGAGGAGCGTTCCGACCACGACGTGTCCCAGCCGTTCCTTCAGCGTGTCGCTGGGAGAGAGATTGATCCGCATAGCCTGCCTCCTTTTGTTGGGCGCCCCATCCGGGAGGCGCCGGCTCCGGTTGCTTCAGTCAGCCGTTCTAAAGGCAGGCGGAGGGCCAACGGCGACGACGAGATATCGAGCGCCGTAAATCTGCTTACTACAACGGGTTAACCTAATTTGGTTGGAAGCAGTTCGGCGGTGTTGTGTCCGGTGGGACACGCCCACGGGACGCTACTCGCGTCACCGCGGACACGGACGAGGGCGCGCCCTGTCCCGGCCATCGGTTCAACACCGGCCGGTATCCGGAGCGCCGCGCAGCGATCCCTCACCACTGACGCGGGGCAGGTCGTCCCTCGAATCGAGGAGCAGCCATCGGTCACTTCCGACTGATCCCCAACCGTCGCATGATCTTGGAGAGGCTGGCGTGGTCGGCGAGGCCGAGATCCTTAGCCGTATTGGTGATGTGCCAATCGTGCCGCTCGAGGGCGCGGAGGACGATCTGCCGCTCGGCTTCCGCTCTGAGCTCCTGAAACCTCTGCGTACCCGCACCCCCGCCACCCTCGGGAGTAGAGAGGAGGGAGCGCTCACTTGCGGTCGGCACCACCCGAAGGTCCTCCGGCACGGCCTCGATGCCCATCACATTGCCGTCTGAGGCGATGATCATCCGCTCGAGGACATTGCGAAGCTCGCGCACGTTGTTCTTGCACCATTCGTAGCCCATGAGACACTCCAAGGCGTCGGGGGCCAGAGCCTTCCTTCGCATCCCAAAGCGCTCGCAGGTGGTGCGGACCAAGTGCTCGGCAACCTCTCGGACATCCGAGAGCCGCTCACGTAGCGGCGGGACCCGGACGGCGTGCACGTTCAGCCGGTAGAACAGGTCTCGTCGGAAGCGCCCACCGTCGACCTCCGCTTCGAGTTCCCGATTGGTCGCGGCAACGACCCGAGCGTCCACGGGAACGGTCCGATTGCCACCGAGCCGAGTCACCAAGCGCTCTTCGAGAACCCGGAGGAGCTTGGCCTGGACCGGGAGGGGAAGCTCGCCGATCTCATCTAAGAACAAGGTGCCGCCACTGGCAGCCTCGAAGGCGCCTTTTCGCATACTCGCCGCCCCAGTGAACGCCCCTCGCTCGTGTCCGAACAGCTCGCTTTCGACGAGATGCTCGGGAAGGGCGGCGCTGTTGACGGCGATGAAGGAACCGTCGGGATGTTGTCCGAGTCGATGCAGCTCCCGCGCCACGAGCTCCTTGCCGGATCCACTCTCCCCGAAGATCAATACGGGGCTCGGGATCGGAGCGACGCGCGCGATCTCCTGGCGGAGTTTCTGCATGGCAGGGCTCGAGCCGATGAGCGCGCTATCGGGATCCAGCCGCTTGCGGAGAATGCGCACCTCGGAAGCCAACCGCTCGCGTTCAATGGCATTCTCGACCTCGCGCACCACCCGCTCCATCGATTCGGCCTTGTCGATGAAGCTATAGGCACCGAGCCGGATGGCCTGGATGCAGCGATCGTAGTTTCCGGTTCCGGTGTAAACGATCACCGGGAGATTGAGATCGAGCTCGCCGAGCTGGCGCAACACTTCGAACCCGTCGACGTCCGGCATCTCGAGATCGAGGATCACGCAGTCGACGGGCTCGCTGCATATTCGTTCCAGCGCCTCTCGGCCGCCGGTGGCAACCGACGTCTCGTACCCCCCCAGCCGCTTCAGATCGTAAGCGTATTGCTCGGCCATGGCCGGAACATCATCGACGACGAGAATGAGAGGCATTAGACCGCCTCCAGCCTTTCGTTCCTTGGCCCCTCTGCTTTTCTCTCGTCGTCCCGGGATGTGGGGGCCGCGAGAGGGAGAAGCACGGTAACCGTCGTCCCGACTCCCGGTTCACTCTCGACCCGTAGTGCACCGTTCAGGTCCATGATCAGCCGACGCACGATGGAGAGCCCCAGCCCGGTTCCGCTGGACTTCGTCGTATAGAAATCGTCGAAGGCTCGGTCGAGCTCCTCTCGCGTCATGCCTCGCCCGGTGTCTCGAACGGCGATCTGTACGCGCGGCTCGACACCGCCGACCGACGCCGTCTCGATGCTCACTGTTCCCTGGCGCCGTTCGATGCTGTCGCGCGCGTTACCAACGAGGTTTTCGACAATGCGCCTGAGTGCCACGGTGTCGCCGGCCACCTGGGGTACGTCGCGCTGCAGACGCAGCTGGACGTCTGCCGACTGGGTGCTTCCCATATCCGCCACCACTTGCTCGATCACAGCGTTCACGTCACTCCGCTGACGCCCCACAATCGGTGACAGGCGGGCATACTTCGACGCTAGCGTCTCCAGATACGCAACGCTCGACTCGAGAGTGGGACGGCGCTCGTGAAAAACCTCTCCCAAGCGCTCCGGTTGCTCCCTGGCCACCTGGGAGAGATGCCGGAGAATGTTTCGGATCGGCATCAGGCCGTTCTTGACATCGTGATTGACCTGTCGAGCCAGGTCGCCCATGGCCGCGCGACGCTCGACCGCCCGCAGCGTGGTCGCACTCGCGCGGAGCCGCTCCGTCATGGCGCCGAGAAGGCGTGAGAGCTCACCAATCTCGTCACGACGTCGGCTGGCGAAGTCGACGGTCAGGCGATCGAGGTCGAGCAGCTCCGTCTTTCGGGCCAGCAGGACAAGGGGCCGGCTCAGATGCGATGCGAGCCAGAGGGCGAGGAGCAGGGCCGCGCCGGCCGTGAGGACGAGAATCGTGAGAAACCAACGGTCGACGCTGCGAAGGAGTGTTCGTAGTTCTGTCGTCGGATGCGCCACCACGATACGCGCTTGCGCAACCTGGCGATTCGCAGCCTCGGCGCTTCCTGCCACGTCCGCGGCTGCCGGATCCACATACGGAATCGCCAGCTCACGCACGATCGCCCCCCCAAACAGAGAATCTCGCGACGTCCCCGTTTCGTCGAGTGCGCCTTGGAGGAGTCGCTCGACGGTCGAATCAGACGACAGCACACCGCCGGGATACACCAGCGAGACACTCACGTCCTGACCGCCGGTGATTCGTCCGAGATAGACCCGATTCACTCTCGTCCCGCCCACCAGCCAGAATTGGCGACCTCCCAGGCGGGTCGAATCCAACCGAGCAAGCGCGACGAAGGTACCTTCCGCCGTCCGCGCTTCAACGAGCGCCGTCCGATCAGCAAAGGCGGTGAGCCCTTCGACGAGCTCGGGTTCCCGCAGATCGAACTCGTTGCGGAAATGGCCGGAGCTGAGAATCCGGCCAGACTCGTCTTGGATCCGGAGCATCGAGAGCCCCGTGATTCGCATGACGCGCTCGGCGTAGTCCAGCAGATAGGGGCGTTCTGCGGAGAGGCGCTGCACTGCCGCTGCCCGGAACCGATTGTCGCTTCGGATCGCCGCCCTGAGCGCCTCCAGGCGAGCGGCAATGTCATCGCTCTCCCGCTCGAGTCGCGCCCGGATGACGCCCACCACCGTGCTGGCCCGTTGCTCATATTGGCTCGTGAGCCGAGAGGCCATCTCGCGGCGTACCCCCAGCGCCATCACCGTCAGGGGAATGAGGACCACTGCGCCGAGCCCCGCGAGGAGGCGCGTTCGGAACGTCACGGCAGGGGGAGGACGACCGTCCCGTCCAGATCCACGGTCAGCCCGGAGAGCGTCCGCCGCATCACGGCTCGCTGACGGGTATCGACGAGGGGAACGATGGCGTCGAGGAGTCCCGTGCGGGACCCCAGCCACGGCGCCTGCGCGATGAGCGTGCCGAGCTCGGTACATGGGTCGAAGACCAGCCGCCGGAGACGCAGCACGTACGCCAGCTCCGTCCCGCTCCTCAGAGCGGCTGCAAACTCGGAGGGGCTGAGCCCCGCTGCGGTCGGTATCGTCCCCTGAGAGCCTGTCGGGCTGACGATCCTCAGCTGCGGCCTCTCGCCAGATGCCAGCGCAACCAGCCGCTCCGCCAAAGGCCGCGCCTCGAGGTCTTCCGCCAGGTAGACGACTCGCGCAGTGCGGCGCGAGGGATCCACGGACGGCGAGTCCTCCGCCAGTAGCACGTCGCAGGACGTGGCGAGTACGCGCCACCAGAAGGGTTCTGCCGCCGCGCGAGCTTCGGACCCCGTTGCGTCCCGAGCCAGCGCCTCACGCAGAGACCCCGAGACCCCACCAGGCGTGAACGAGCCATCCGCAGCCGCCGAAACCATCAGCACGTACGCCCGGTCCCAGGGTAACGGGACCGACAGGTACTCGGACCGTGTGGCGGCGTATGCCAACGCCGACGGATCGCGCGTGAACAACAGGTCGGCTTGCGCATCCATCAGATCGCGCGGATCCGATCCGGGTGCGATGCGAACTCGCACTACGTGCGATTGCCCTCCGGGCGGTGGGCGAACTGGCACGAGGGTGAGGGTCTCCGACAGACCGTCAGGACCCTGGCGCTCGATACGCGCGATCCGAAATCCTCCCGACCCCACCGGCCATTCACCGCTCTCGCTCCGCTTGGAGATTGCCAGAACGGGAGCGGCCAGCATCTCGGGTGGCCCGCGAGCCATCCGCGGGTAGGTGAGTGATAGAATCCGGTCGTCCAGGACAGTTACCGACGTGATGGAGGCCACGGTTTTGAGCGCGACGGACCGCGACTGCCAGCTGGCGACCACGTCACCCGTCGTCACCGGCGAGCCGTCCCAGAATGCCGCACCGTCCCACAGTGTGACCGTCCACTCCCGCTCTCCAGCGCCTCCCGACCATTCCAGTGAGACACGGGAGTAAACGCGACCGGTGCAATCCACCCGCACGAGGGTCTCGTACAGCTGCCGGAACAGAAACCGCTCGCCGTCGTTGCGCGGGCGAGGCGCCCGGCGCAGATCGATGGAATCCGTGATCGCGACGACGAGGGTCTCCGGAAGCTCACGAGGCGTGGGCGAGCGCTCGCTCACCGCCCCACCCAGTTGCGCGACGTCGCATTCCTTCACGGGCTCGATTACCTCCGGCGAGACACGAGGTGTCCCACCACACGCCGCGATGAGCGCTGCGGTTCCGCTGGCGTGCACCATCCGGTGCGCCTTATTCATCGTGCTCAAGACTCGTCACGTTTCGGGCGAGGTCGCTTCGGACGCGCTCGTGGACGCTCGACTTGGCGAACCGGTCGCGCTGTCCGGAAACGGCCAATCCTCTGGTTCGTAGTGATCCACGTTGCCCCCTTCGACGAACCGAGCGGCTGGGTCACCCCTGCACTATCCTGAAACGGCGGCGGCGGGGCAAGTGGAGAGGAAGGCTTGAGGCGTGCCTCCGGGATCTCCGGAATCGGTGGCCGCCCCACGCGGCCACCGGCTACGGGTGGTGGGGAATCCGCCCCCGATGCGAAGCGGTGCGTGACACTCGCTGCCGCACGCGGGCTAGCACTACCGGAACCCGAACGCCACTCCGATCTTGAAGAGCATCATATTGGTGTTGCTTTGGATTGGTGAGATGAGCACAGTGCCATCGGGCAGCTCTTCGATCCCACCTTCCCGAAGGTACTGCGTCTCGCCATGCTGCAGATACTCCGCGCCCAGATCGAGGGACACCGGCACGTGGCCGCTCGAGAGCCGGATCGCGAGCCCACCGCCACCAGTCAACGCATATGTCACGTCGTCGAAGTTAGTGCTCCGGACGAACGGCGGGAGAAAATCGTCATCACCGCTCACCGAAGACTCGGTCGCGAAATACGAAAACCCGACGGTACCAAACAGGTAGGGCCTCACTCGACCGGTAGCAGGAGTCCACTGTGGTCCCGCACCAAAAGAAACAAAGAAGTTGCTCGTCGTCACGTCTACCGTGACCCGTCGAATCGTCTCGCTGAACGGGCGGTGCACCGTCTCGTGCCCGTAGATGATGACCCTCCCGTCCACCCGGAGCCCGACGCTGCCCGCCCTATCGAAGTTGGCGAGGAAGAAGCCCCCAAGCCCCCCACCGAAATCGATGAAGTCCTGGAATTCACCGACGGGAACACCCAAATCCACTCCCACGCCACCGGCAAACCGCGTCCTAGGCGGCTCGAGCTCCACGAGCTGTGCCTCGGCGGAGCCCACGCTGAACCCTCCGACCGCACCGAGGATCACGATTGCCCCCACTAACCGCGTCATGGGACACCTCTCATTGAGAACGGCCTTTGTGTTCTACCCCGGAGCAAGCAGGAAGTGCTCACAATGGTCACCAAACCAACCTACCCGTCTTGCGACACGTGGCAGCGGGCCGCTTCTCGACCGCGGCGAACCCCTCGCGCGGCTCGACGCGCCAGTGTCCTCACGACGCGGCCGCTCTCGACGGTGACGCGATGCCCGCGTCGTCGGAGCTCGAGGGCCGCTGCCATGCCGAAGATCCCGGCTCCAACGACAAGGGTTGATGCGCTCACGGTGAAACGCCTCCTGGATGCGGCACTGTCACCCGTCTCCCGGCGCGGACGATCCTCCTGACTCCGAAGGTCACCACCGGGACGACGACGACTGGTCAATCACCGCCGCCTCTCCGAACCGGTGAGATCGGCGATGACCGAGACGGCATCTCGAATCTCGTCTTCCGTGTTGTAGTAGTGCGGCGACAGCCTGAGTGCCCACTCCACCCCCTTCTCGGTAAAATCGACCAGTGCGAAAGACCTCGTACTCACCGAGGTATTGATCCCTCGGTCCTCGAGCTCAACGTGGAACGCCTTCGCCTCCCAACCGGGAATCTGGACAGTCACGATACCACATAGCTCGGCTCCTCGATCGAGCACACGAAGCCCCGCTTCCCGCAGCCCTGCCCTCGTCTGAGCCGCCAGTGCTTTCACCCGTTCGGCGATCCGACCGATGCCCACGCCCATCCCGTAGTCCGCGGCCGCGCCGGTCCCCAACATCAGCCCGTACGCGAACTCCCAGTTCTCGAATCGCGCAGCCGTGTCCGTCAGCCGGTAGGCGTCCAGCGTGGTCCATGTGGCACCGCGAAGATCGATGAACAACGGCGCACAGTCCGATTGCAGTATGCGGTCCGAGACGATCAGAAAACCCGATCCCCGTGGTCCCCGCAGGAACTTCCGGCTCGTGGCACTCAGGAAGTCGCAGCCAATGCCTTCTACGTCCAGGGGGAGCTGGCCGATCGACTGACAGACGTCCACGAGATACGGCACCTCACACTCCCGACAGACGCGGCCGACGTCGGCAATGGGCTGGACGAGCCCGGAGTTCGTGGGTACGTGCGTCAGCGCAACGAGGCGGGGGCGGTGTCGCCGGACGAAGTCGGCGATTGCGCCGACGTCTACCGTGCCCTCACGAGTGTTGGGCCCCCGCTCCACGCGCACGCCGAGGCGCCGCGCCAGCGACAAGAACATGAGCTGATTGGAGACGTAGTCATCCGAACTCGTGAGGATGGTATCTCCGGGTTCGAACGGGATGGCAGAGAGCGCCTGGGCGTAGGCGGATGTTGCGTTCTCGGTGAATGCCACATTGCGGCGATCGCCGCCCACCAGCCGGGCCACCGCTTCGTACGCTGAGCCGACCGCATCTGTCCGAGCCTCGGCGGCCTCGTACCCCCCTATTCGGCTCTCTAGCTCCAGATGCTCGATGATCGCCCGGGACACGGGCCGCGGCATCAGGCCGGCTCCGGCGTTGTTGAGGTGAATTCGCTCGCGACACCCCGGCGTGTCCGCCCGGAGTCGTTCGAGCTCCTCCCCGCAAAACGTCATCGACGGCGGCTCAGCATCGGAGATCGCGTTCACGAGCGAGGCCGTGGCAACGCTCGCCGACACACGACCCGCGACTTCCACCGAGGACCGCTCAACGCAGGGATACCACCTCCGAGTCGGCAAACAGCACGGGAACGTCGATCCCGAGATACTGGCGATACAGGTCGGGTGGAACACTGATATCCGCGAGATACAACTCGCCGACATGCTGTTTCGCTTGTGACGCTACGAGTCCCGTCTTGGGAAGTGCCAGCGTCATGGTCGCCGAAGCCCGAACCGCCGGCTCGAAGACGGCGCCGGTGGCGCTGTCGACACCCGAGGGAACGTCGAGGGACAGCACTGGCGCACGACATCCATTGGCCCATTCGATCAGGCGAGCCGCATTCCCGCGGGGTGACCCTCTCAAGGTGTAGCCGATGATCCCGTCTATCACCAGTGCGGGCTCCGCCTCCGGGAGGAGCGACTCTGCAGGCTGAACGGGCACCCCAATCCGCCGGAGGATGTCCAACTGGTGCGCGGGTACCGGAGCCAGGTTCCTATCCGAACCAGACACGAACACCTGCACGGTCGCGCCCCAATTCCGCAAGCGCCGTGCACACACCATGGCTCCACCACCATTGCCCCCCGTGCCCGCCAGTACGACGACCGACATGGCCAGAGGATCGCCACCGAGAAACCGCACCCGCGCGAGATGCGCGAGATTGCGCCCGGCATTCTCCATCATCTGCACGAGTTCGATTCGATAGTCTTCGACCATGGCCCGATCGACCTCGATCATCTGCTCCGTTGTGAGGCACGGGACGGTGCCGATGGGCCGGACATGCTGCACGTGTACACCTCCTCTCTTCTTCGAGTCGCTTGCGACTACCTGAGCGTTCGTTTCGCGCTTCATTCCCCTCGTTTCGCCTCACGGTCCTGCACCGACGCCAGAACGCGCCGGATAAACCCGTCCATGGCGTCACTTCGGATCCACCGTGCCACCACCACGAGGTCGTTCTCGGGGTCGCAGTAGACCAAGTTGGCGCCCGAACCTCGGTGCATCCACACCGAAGCGGGTGCAGAGGGAAGCATTCGCTTGTCGGTGTTGAGAAAGAAGTTCATGAACCCGTAACCGGGTTCCGCCTGTGTGGGCGTACGCGCCATGCGAATCCACTCTTCGGAGAGGATCCGCCGATCGTTCCAATGCCCCTGCCGAAGCGTGAGGTACCCGAAGCGCGCTTGGTCCCGGGCGCTGATCCACATGCCTCCACCCCAGTGACCTCCGCCACTCACCGACTGGACTTTCAACCCGTCGATGACGACCCACGAGTTGTCATAGCCATGCCAGCGCCAGGTGTTCGACGCACCGATGGGATCCATGACGTATTCCCGAAGCACCTGGGGCAGCGGCCGGCGCCACACGTGGAGCGCCGCAAGAGCAAGAACGTTCACGCGAACGTCGTTGTACTTGTAGACGCTACCGGGCTCATGCCGATCCCGTGTACGGTGCTCCGACAGCGGCATCTGTGGCGGCGGGCGATCGGCCCAATCCGGCTTGCCCCAAAGTGTCCCTTCCCAGTCGCTCGTCTGCCGCAGCAGATGGTCCCAGGTGATCTTACGGTTGTGTTCCGATTCGAAGTGATCTGTGGGCACGTACCGCCACACGGGATCGTCGAGATCCCGGACGAGCCCCCGGTCCCACGCCAGTCCCACTGTCGTGGAAAGGAAACTCTTGGTGACGCTGAAGGTCATGTCCACGCGCTCCGGCTGGCCCCATTCGGCGACGATATAGCCGTGACGCACGATAATCCCGGTCATGTCGCCACGCGTCTTGAACGGGCCGATGGGCTCTGCGTGCGGCTCTCGACCGGCACGCAAGTGGTGCCCCAGCTCCAGATCGCGGGGGGATTCACTTTCGTTGGCTATCGCAAACGCAATCGCCTCTTCGAGGAGACGGCCGTCCACCCCAACCTCGGCTGGCTGGCGACGCTCCCAATCATCGCCGGCGCCTGGATAGTAGATCGCCTGCTGAGCCTGAGCCGTCACCGAACAGAGCGTGAGGCTGAGAAGCGCGAATAGCGCGAGACACGTGGTTGGGAAGCGTCGCTGGGATGCTCTCATGACACCCTCGTGGCCAAGGTTTCGAAGCTTCGACCGTTCGGTTTATCCCACTCGAGTATCCATATCATGGCGGCGCTGGCGGCCCTCGGCCCGTCGCCCGTCGGTAGATCTCCCGAACCGTATCGAACGTATCGGCGTCGTACGCCGTCTTGTCGCTTCGGTATCGTTTCACTCGAGCGAACCGGAGCGCCAAGCCGCCCGGATAGTGCGGGCTCTCCAGCACGTCGTTGAACGCCACCTCGACGACGAGCTCCGGTCGCACATAGACCGTGTGGCGGTCTCGACTGATCTCGAGGCCGAGCAGCCGCTCGGTCTGCCATGTGAGCATCTCATCGGTCATGCCTTTGAAGGTCTTGCCGAGCATGACAAAGCTATCCTGACGGGGATCCCGAGCACCGAGGTGGAGATTGCTCAACCAGCCACGGCGCCGCCCATGCCCCCACTCCGCTGCCAGGACTGCCAGGTCGAGGGTGTGGGCCGGTTTGACCTTCAGCCAGGATTGTCCTCTACCGCCCGCCGCGTAGACCGCGCCCGGTGCTTTGGCCATGATTCCCTCGTGCCCTCGTCGCATCGCAGCTTCGAGAAAGGCTCGTGCCTCGGCCTCGTCCGAGGTGACGGTATGCGGGACCAGCAAGGTATCCTCCGCGAACTCCGCCAGTCTCTCGAATCGATGCGCTTGTGGCTCATCGGTCACGTCCTGGCCCTCGACGTAGAGCAAATCGAACAGGAATGGCGTCAAAGGAAGCTCGGCTCTCAACCGATCCACGTCGAGCTTTCGCCCAAACCGCCGCATCGTGGCTTGAAAGGGAAACGGTGTGCCGTCGGCTCGGATGGCGAGCACCTCTCCGTCGACGATGAGCTCTCGAGGGGAAAGCGCGGACACCGCGTCCACGACTTCGGGCACGGCGTGCGTCACTTCCCGGAGACGCCGCGAGAAGACTCGCACGTCGTCCCCGGCTTTGTGAACCTGAATGCGAGCGCCATCGAGCTTGTACTCGAACGCCGCCTCACCCAGGCGCCCCAACACCTCCGAGACGCTCTCGGCCGGCTGCGCCAGCATGGGTCGCACTGGGCGCAGCAACTGGATCGTGAACGCTGAGAGACCAGCCTCCCCCTGTGTCATAGCTACCCGCGCAACGATGCCGAGGTCGCCCGTTGCCATCGCGGCCCTGCGAACTCGCGAGGCCCCGATTCCGGACGCTTTGGCCACCGATTCCATCATCAGGCCCTCCAGCGCCCCCTGACGCAACTCCCCGGTCAGCAACCGCATGAGAAAGTGCTGTTCTTGCTCCGTAGCGCGGTCGTTCAGGCCGCGAAGCAGACGCAGCTTCTCCGCCGTCGAGCCCTTGCCGCTCACCTCCGCCACATGGGCGAAGGTGCTGTCCACTTCCCACAGCTCGAGGACCGAGCGGACTGCCGGTACGTCCGTTCGTGCATGGTGCAGGGCGGTGGGTCCGATTCCAATTCGACCTTGCCGCGGAGCGCCTGAAAGGAACGCGATGACAGTCTCGATCTCGTTGGGCCTCGCTGCACGCAACACGGAGGCCAGCAGGTCGATCTTGTCTATCCTGCCTCTGATCTCGGCCACGCGGCGTGAGGTATCGACGATTCGCTGGAGGAGCATCGCAAATCACGGAGGGAGGTAGTGAAGCTCCTCAGCATCCCACTTGCGCGCGAATGTGCGCTGATACGCACCCACCAGCATGTTTTGGGTGCCGTTGAAGCGGCCAGCGTGGGATACTTTGCTTCTCACCATGATGTCCTACGACCGTTTGGACGCGTGGCGAGTGTGCCACGAGCTGGCGCTCGCCATTTACCGCAGCACAGACCGTCTGTCTCGCGAAACGCGTGATCACCACCTCGAACGGCTTCGGCTCGCGGCCATCCTCGCTCCCGCAAAGCTCGCTCATGGCTCGGCGCGCCAGTCGCGCAAAGTGTTTCAACGGTTCGTCGAGACGGCGCTCGGGTACCTCGTTGAGGTCGCCTACTACATTCGGTTGGGGCGTGAGAGAAGACTCTTCGGAGACGAAGACGTGCGGCAGCTGACCGCGCTGCGGGGACGAGCGACCTTCTACACTTGGAAGCTCTACCTCTCGCTGGCTCCGAGTCCGGATACGGGTCCACCCCGGGACGCCTGATGCCAGAGGGGGCGGGCGAGGATGATCGAGGGATCAGCGTGTCGAGAGACACCACCAGTCGCGTGATCCCTCGATCACGATCTGACTGCATCGAAACTGATTACCGCGTCCTCACCAATCACCTCGGCGCTGTGCACCAGACCCCGGGGTACCGCGATGCAGTCACCGGGTTCGAGCACCGCTTCCTCGCCAACGAGAGTGATCCGGAATCGGCCCGAGAAGACCGCGTCGATCTTGTCGACGCCGTGGCTGTGATCCGGAAAGAAGGTGCCGGGCGGGTACACGTATCGGGACACCCGATAGCCCCGCCGCTCGAGTTTCTCACGAAGGGCCAGCTCCGTGAGCGGACCGTCCTCGGCTTCGTTCCAGCGCTCCAGGGGCATCGACTGCACTCCTCGTACTGATGCTTGATCATATGCCAGCGGCCGGCGCCGCGGTCAAGCAAAGGCGATCTTGCTGTTGTGACCTCTGAGCGATCTTCGGCGGCCGCCTCCCGGACGCACCGGGACGGCCGTGGTCGCGAGCGCTCCGTCCCTACGGGAAATCAATCCTCGTTATTCGTCCACCAGGCCCCACCGCCCATCCGGTGCGCCCACTCGCGAACCCCACACTCCAATAGTTCTCCCGACTCACGTTGGTCCACCGGACACCGTTGTCGGTGGAATAGTCCATGCCTTTGGGCCCCACAGCCACTACGGTCGACGGGCCCCTTCCCGGAACGTAGGCGATGCAGTATGTCGCGCCAGTAATGACGGGTCGCCCAACCAGCGTCCACGTACGGCCTCCATCCGCCGTGACGGCGACGTTGTCGTTGCGGCTTTCCGCGTCGCGGAGCTCTCCTCCAGCGACGATTCCGTGCCGCTCATCATAGAAGGCGATGGTCATGGCACCCGAGGTTGCCGTTCCGCTCACGATGGGGGTGCTCACAACGACCCAGCTCTCTCCTCCATCTCGGGTTTGAAACACGCGCGCCTCGCCGCCGGCTCCCGTCACAATCCATGCATTGCCCTCGTCTCTGGTGACGAGACAGGTCCCACTGGCTGCAAACCCGCCTTCCCCCGGCAACGCGCCGGGAAGGCGGTTGCGGAGGATTGGTGTCCACGTCTCACCGCCGTCGCGGGTTCGAATGACAAGCAAGCGCCCATCGACGGCGTCGCTGAACGCCATCCCACGTTGGGGTGACCAGAAGTCGATGCAGTCGTAGAAACCTCGGGGCTCGCGGTTTGTGAACTGCAGCGCCCAGCTGCTGCCGCCGTCCGTCGTCTTGTAGATGCGGGAGAGCTCGCCCGGCCCTGCGCTCAGAAGATACGCGGTGCTCGCATCGACACCGTGAACGTCCCGGAACTGGAGCGTGTCGGCGCCGGCGACGACTCCCGCCTTCCATGTGCCGCCTCCATCGAGCGTGCGGGTGAAGGTACCACCGTGCCCACTCACCCACACCACGCGCTCGTCCACCGGGCTCACGGCCTGCAGGAGGACTGATGTTCCAGAGATTTGCTCGGTGAGAGCGGGCCCAGGTTGAGGTAGAAGGTGCTGCGCGCTCGCCGCTGCGGGGATCAGGACGAACGCTGTGAACCAGGCGAGGCCGAGGAGATGACGCCCTGTCAACGGCATGCTGTGATTCCCTGTCTTTGGACGGAGTCACTCGAGGCCGTCCGTCCGAGAATCGACCCTCGCAACGGGCCCGGATCCTTCCGGGCCCACTCATCTCTCAGGATCAATCGCTCCCCATCGGCTGGGTGAGCACGGCGAGCACGACTTTGATGCCCTCAACGAAGTCTCCCACTCTGATGTTTTCGTTTGGGCTGTGCTGATTGTTGTCCGGATTCACGGTGGGGACGATGACCGCCGGGACATCGAGCGTCGATACGAAAGGCGAGATGGGGATGGAACCACCGCTGGTCCTGATCTGGATCGGCTTCTTTCCGTATAGATGCTCCAGTGCCGCACTCAGCCATCGCCCGGGCGCGGAGTCGAAACTGGTGCGAAAAGCGCGATAGGAGACTTCTGAAGTGAGGGAAGCAATCTTGGGATGCGTGCGTCGCTCCTCATCAGTCGGCGGCCGATCGATCACGTGGTACCCCAACCCCTCGATGTGGTCCCGCACGAGGCGCAGCAGCCGCACTGGATCGGTTTCGAGAACCAGTCGGATGTCCACCTCTGCCGTCGCCGTTGCCGGCACGATGGTGCGCCGCTGCGCTCCAACCCAACCCGACGACAGCCCTCGAATGTTGAGGGACGGGTATTGCACGGCTTCCTGTAACGAGGTGCCAACGTCGTCCGTCTCCGAGATCCCTAGTTTCTCCCTGATCGCCACTTCATCGTCGGGAACCAGCGCGAGCGCAGCCCTGGTCGTGGCGTCGAGCTCGACGCCGTCGTAGAAACCCGCAATGGTCACGCGACCCCGTTCGTCCTTCAGCGAGGCCAGGATCTGAGCAAGCCGGAGTGCGGGGTTGGGCGCATAGTTGCCGTAATGCCCGCTGTGGAGGGGGACCCGCGGGCCGAACGTGGTAACCGTGAAGGTAGCGATCCCGCGGGCACCGAACTTGAGCGTCGGCCGGTGCGAGATGTGGGGCGGGCCGTCCAGTATCACCAGCATATCCGCCGATAGACGGTTGCGAAAACGCTGTACCGCGTCCGGCAGGTGGGGCGAGCCGATTTCTTCTTCCATATCGACGATTACTTTGATATTGAAGTCCGGTATGACGCCAGCGTCATCCATCGCATCGACGGCGACCAAGAACTGGATGTTCGGTCCTTTCGAATCCGAAGCCGATCGAGCGAAGATCCGTAACTCGTCGTCGCGATCGTCCTCGAGCTCGCTCCAGGGCACCCGCTGCCACGTTCCATCAGCGCCCATAGCCTTCAACACTGGCGTGTAAGGGTCTTCTTGCTCCCAATGTGATGGCGACACCGGCTGTCCGTCTGCCTGTAGGTAGAACAGCACGGTGCGTTCCGCCTCGGGTGACGACCGTTCCGCAAGCAGCAGGGGGCTACCCCCAGTGGGCAGTTCCACGGTCTGAAAACCGCGTGCTCGAAAGGCGCCGTCGAGCCAGGCGTTCACCTTGCGAATGTCATTTGGATAGTGCGCATCGTTGGGGATGCTCAGGTACTCGCGAAACAGCTCGAAAGCCATGGGCACCTTGGCTTCGGCCAAGCTGTCAATGGTGTGACGGGTGAGCTGCTGACCGCTGGCAGTGCCGCAGATGAGGACAGGGAGCGCAAAGAGCCCCGCCCATGCTCCTTTCCGGCACAACGATCCAAGTGACTCTGGGACGTGGCTCATGCGGTCCCTCTCCTTTCTGCCCTCTGCCGAGCGAAGCGGGCGATGTGATCGGCCGCGCGGAACGCCAGAGCCTGAATCGTCATGGTGGGTTGGCCTCGCCCCGACGTCACGAAACTCGAACCATCGCAAATGAAGAGATTTGGCACATCGTGCGCGCGGTGATAGCGGTCGACCACCGACTCCGCCGGATCGTCACCCATCCGGCACGTGCCGAGCAAATGCGCACCCAGGGTCTGCTCAGCCACGGGTGTCCGCCACACCTTCGTCGCGCCGGCAGCCTCCAAGATCTCCACACCCCGATCCTGGAGGAACGTCATCATCGCGAGATCGTCGGGATGGTCGCGGTAGGTCGTGCGGAGTGCCGGCCGTCCCCACTTGTCCTTCACCTCGGGATCGAGTGTGATGGTATTGGTCTCCAGCGGAAGCGACGTCGTGTGTCCGTTCACGTCCATCGTGCGGTTGAAGTACTCGCTCAGCATCCGCTTGTACTCCCCACCCCACCTGGGGGCGTCAGGGGGAAGCCCCTGGAGACCGAACAAGATGGGGAACCACTGCCACCTGGCGTCGATTCCGCCGCCACCGTAGAAGCCGCGTGTCGGGGCGGCGGCGTAGAAGTCGTGGATCACACGCGTAACCTGCACGCTCTTGAACTCGTTGAGCGGCTGCTCGAACAAACCGTGAGCATAGGAGAGGCCGTTGAACATGAGGTACTTGCCGACCTTGCCGCTGGAGTTGGCCACGCCCTCGGGGAATCGGCTCGATTGAGACATGAGCAACAGCCGGGCGGTCTCGGCCCCGTTGGCGGACAAAACGACGGCCCTGGTGCGTTGGGCGTGCTCTCTCCCCTCGGCATCCCAGTACCGCACCTCACGGATCCGTGCGGCGCGGTCGGTCTCGAGGTGGAAGACGGTGCTCTCAGCACGGATCTCACACCGTCCGGTTGCCTCGGCTTTGGGAATCATGGACACCAAACTGGACGACTTGGCTCCGTACTCGCACCCGAACGCGAGGCAGAACCCGCAATGCTGGCAGGGGGGGCGACCGTCGTGTGGCTGCGAGAGGATTGCCATGGGGCCGGCGTGCGCGTGGAGCCCCAAGCGCCGCGCGCCCCGCTCGAGCAGCACCCCAGATGACTTTACCGGCAGCGGCGGGACGGGGTACGGGCGCGTGCGCGGTGGATCGAAGGGCCCCGGCGTCCCGGAAACGCCGACCTCCCACTCGACTTTCGTGTAATAGGGCTCGAGCTCCTGGTAGGTGAGGGGCCAGTCGGCGAACCCCGTCCCGGCGATCGGCCCGAGGAGGCTCCGCTCCTCGAAGTCGACCGGGTGGAAGCGCCAGAAGTTGGCCGTGAAGTGGACACTGCTCCCACCCACGAGGCGCGCGTACAGCAGCCACGGGAAGCCGGTCGCCAATCGCGTTTCCTCTTCTTCCGATTTCCGGAACGTCTGAGGGAATTCGGAGAGCGACCCCATCAGGTTCAGGTTGTAGAGGTAGCCCAACTCGTCATGCTTGAAGTCGGAGCTTTGAAGCCTCGGGCCCTGCTCCAGGACCACGACACGGAACCCAGCGGTCGATAGCTCCTTGGCGATGACGCCGCCGGCCGCACCCGATCCGATCACGACGAAGTCCACTTCGTCGCGAGTGGAATAACGCACGGGCCTCAGCTGCTTCATCGTTCACCTCCGTCCCGTTCCACCCGACCGTCAGGCTCGGCGTCGTAGTAGCCAAAGGGTGGCTGCCAGGCAAACCGGTCTTCGAAGCCGAGGAGCTTCCACCCCACCTTGTCGCGGTTTCCGCCGTAGCTGGGCATCGCGAACATGCCCATGATCGTGAGCGTCCGCACGGTGCCGAAGAATGGTGTGTCTTCTATTTCGCGCAGCAATTCGGCTTGCCGCTGGAGCGGAAGCTCGGAGAACACATCGGCTTTATCGCGGAGCTTCTCCAAACCCTCACGGATCGGCAGCTCCGCCCACGAGGCGAAACCGCCCAGCGCTCGGTCGATGAAGTGAACCACTCCCGCCTCAGTGGCCCCTGGTGTGTCGTCGGTTGGGAAGATTTGCGCCGCGATGGCCTCGAGCTCGGTGGCTTCCTCGGCGGTGAGCACGTCGAACGTCCTCAAACCCTGCGCCGCCGCCTCACGGGCGTGGGCAGCCGCCGCGCGAATCGCAGGGGCATGGAGCGCGAACCACGCAGCTCCGAACATCGTGCCCGACGAAATGAGGAAATCTCGTCGTGAGGTGTCTCGATCGATCATGTCCCTCCAGTTCACTCCGTGGCCGGACGTCCCTCGAAGGGCTCGTGCTGGACAAAGCCAGAGATCGCCGGAGCGTCCGCCCACGCGGGATCTTCCAGTCGCCCATCGAGCTCGGGCGGGCGAACGGTTCGGACTCCCTGAGCCAGGACTCCGGTCGAGCCGCCGGACTGGTACGCCCCGGCACCACCCTGCTGCGCCCGGAGAGCAGCGGGTACCGTCGTCATCGCCAAGCAAGTTGCGACGAGGCTCCCAATCAGGGCGTTGGACTTCGATCCCATCAGCGGGAATATACGCGTCGTGGTCTGAAGTCGGCACGATGTCGATATCCAAGACCTCAGATCAGAAGGCCCTCGAGACACTGTCGCACGAAGTCATTGGGTCGTGGCGCGGACACCGGTCAACGCGTTCCGGAACGGTCTCCGACTAGCCGACACGATCGACCCTGATGTCGGGCCTCATCCGTTGCGCTGCGCCCTGCCGAGCGCGAATTTGCTGTCATAAGCTCGAGGACACATTTGCGACGCGGGAGTCGAGTCATGTCACGTCGAGGCTTGATCGTAACGGTAATGGCAATGATGGTCGCCATTCCCGTGCAGGCGCAGACCCGCCCTACCATGGACATCGAGAGCATCGAAGTCGTCCCCGGGGTCCTCGTGGTGGTTGAGGGGGTGACAGCCGAAGCGACGGCGGATGGACTGTCTACCCAAGCGCTTCAGATGCAGGTAGAGGAGATGCTGCGACACGCCGGCGTGGTCACCCTCGGCGAACGCGAGTGGTCGGACTTGATCGGGAATCCAGCCCTGCAGCTGACGTTTCATCTCCTGAAGCCCTCCCCTCATCTGTATCTATACAGCGCGACCCTGGAGCTCCGGCAACTCACCACCTTGGTACGCGACTCCACCAAAGGGGCGTGGACACGCACCTGGTCGGCTGGGAACCTCCTCGGTACGACGCCGACCGGAAATCTGCCGTCGTTATACGACGAGGTGCGCACGCTGGTGCAGCGATTCGTCGACGAGTACCACAAAGCCATGAAGCGGCGCGGACGACCGTTCGATCTCCAGAGGCCGATGTGGGTGGTGGCGGCGCTGAGTCGTGAGACGGCGTAGTGCGGCTGCCACGGACCGGTTGCTGGGACGCGCCCCAAGTGGGTGAGGACTAGGGTCATCGCACCCGGGGCTGCCCCGACTGTCGGGGAATAACTGCAATTTCCTGCACCCGCTCACACCCGCATTGCGTTGCTTGGCGCTCTTGTCACTCGGGTCTCGTTCACTCTCGCCAGTACGATCAACGGACAAACGGCCATGTGTGGCCTGTGACGGGGACCACAGAGCCGCCGGACCGCTGTGGCCTATTTAATAGCGCTCATAACGAGCGTTCGTCTCATCCCTCAATCCACGCTCGCTTGGGAACGAGGCCGCCGACGACCCATGACGCCGACCATCATCACGGCAACTGTTCTTCTGATCGTCACACTGGGTTGGTCGTACGTCCTTCTGAGGCGGCTTCGGGAGTGGCGCGCTGGTTTGCTCATCGCCAGCCTCGGGACATCGGCTGCGCTATTGTCGATCGCTCTCGGGGGTCTCATCATGACCGGCACCCCAGGACTCCCCATGGGCCCGACGGGGCTGCTCCAGGTGGGAACCGGCTGCCTGCTGGTCGCGGCCGTGATCCATTTCAACGTGGCGGTACGGAAGGATGCGCTCACCGGCCTCCCCAACCGCACGCTCCTCATGCTGCGGATCGGGCGCGCACTCAAGCGTGTGGACCGAGGGCAGATACCGGGATGCGCCATCCTCCTCCTGGATGTCGATCGCCTCAAAGTCGTGAACGAAAGCCTCGGCCATGGCCTCGGCGACCGACTCCTCGCGATCGTTGCCAGGCGCCTCCTGGCTAGCGTGCGGAAGGGCGACACGGTTGCCCGGCTGGGTGGAGACGAGTTCGTGGTGTTGCTTCAGGGTGTCGATCGCTCCAGCGCGGCCCGCGCCGCCGAACGCCTCCAGGGAACACTTTCCCGCCCGATCACCCTCAAAGACCAGGAGGTCTTCTCCACGGTGAGCATCGGGATCGCCGTCACCACCAGCGGTGGCGACACAGCCGAAACGATGCTCCGCAAGGCCGATGTCGCGATGCACCGCGCGAAGATGCTGGGCAAGTCCCGGCACGCCGTATTTGACGTGTGGATGGGCGAGAGCACAGTGGCCAGACTTCAGCTCGAAACGGACCTCCGTCACGCCGCGGAACGAGAGGAGCTGTACCTGCACTATCAGCCAATCGTCTCGCTGGAGGAGGCGCGCGTCGTCGGCCTCGAGGCATTGCTGCGATGGCGACACGGCCAGCGTGGCTTATTGATGCCGGGCACGTTCATTCCGCTGGCCGAGGAAACCGGCCTCATCGTACCGATCGGCCTCTGGGTCCTCGAAGAGGCCTGCCATCAAATGCGGTCGTGGCAAGACCGCTTCCCGACCCTGGCGAACGCCCTCGTCCATGTGAATCTCTCGGGACAACAGTTCACGCAGCCCGATCTCGTCGACCAGATCACCAACATTCTCGTCCGGACAGGGCTGGCGCCCGAGTGCCTCGGGCTCGAAATGACCGAGACGGTCATGATGAGCGACGCGCAGCAGACCACTTCGATCCTCAGTCAGCTCCGAGCGCTGAACGTGAAGCTCCAGCTGGACGACTTTGGAACGGGGTACTCGTCATTGAGTTATTTGCATCGCTTTCCCATCACGAGCCTCAAGATCGATCGGTCCTTCGTGATGGCCATGCATACCAAGGAGGAGCACGCCAAGATCGTACGTTCCATCAACACGCTGGCCCGGGATCTCCAACTCGAGGTCATCGCAGAGGGAATCGAGACCCCAGAGCAACTGGAGCTGCTGCGCTCCTGGGGGTGTGAGTTCGGTCAAGGAAACTACCTTTGCGCCGCAACCGATCGAGAAGTGGTCGAGTCGATCCTCGCCGGCGAATCGATTCCAGGGCAGCCGCTCAAAGCCGCACAGGTCGTCGCCAACTGACCAGCGCGGGCCTTCCCCATCTCCTCCGTCACCGCTGGCGATTCAACCGCTTACCCGCGACAGCTTAGGGAGCAGCCGGCAGGATGCCTCACGCACTAGGGAACCCGAAACAGCCGATGACGACGTCGTGCGAAGCACGCTCGACGTGCGAATCCTCTCAAGAAGAAATGCCCTCACCGGAAAGCCGTCCGTCAGGCGGACTGCCCGCGCAACATCTCTTCCAGCGCGATCTTGGGGCAAATCGCACTCCCGATGTAGTCCAACAGATTGTTCCCTATCCCTCGAATCTGCCGCTCGACGCTCGCGTCTTTGCAGCGCCCGTCGACGTCAAACACATCGCGCACACCCGCCACCGAAACGGGAGCCGGAAGCACGATCGCTCCCACATGCGAGCAGACACTCCGAAGCTGCTCCAACGACTTGATGGCGCCAATACGACCAGCTGCCACACCCAGCAACGCCACGGGTTTGCCGCGAAGTACCGACGGGAATCCCAAGTTCTCGATGATGAGCTTCAACACGCTACTGAAGCTCCCATGATATTCCGGCGTTGCCATGATGACTCCGGTGGCCCCTCCAACCCTCTCCCGCATGGCAGCGGCGTCACGGTTTCCGTCACCGCTCCCCGGGAAAGGCAGGGTGAACTCGGCCGGATCGATAACGTGACAATTCACATGGGGGTGCGCTCGCAACTCATCCGTCGCAAGAGCCAACGCCTTTTGGGTGTAGTTGCCGGGTCGCACCGTGCCCAAGATTGCAACGATCTCGACAGCCATGATGACCTCCACGTCACCTGACGCCCATTCGTCGACCGGGGAAGGGTCGCTTGGTATTCGACGATCAGTGCTGGTGAGGCTACATACGTGGACGCCTCAAACACACGGCGGCACTACTCAGGTGCGGATGGGGCGTCGTACGTGCGCTTCATATATGCGATCCCTGGGGCTATAGCGGCGCGCCAGCCACGCTCGATTTCTGGAGTGAACTGCGGGTCGAATTCCGCAGCAGCCTCGATGATGCTATCCACAAAAGCTTCGTAGAGTGCCGGAGCGACATCGAGATCGTTACGGCTATGGCGCTCAGCGATCCGCGTGAGGACGTTCGGGTGGTCTTGGGCGTCCTGATGAACCGACAGCAGCAGCCCGATAGCATGCCGTAGCAGCCTTTCCTGCCGGTCGAAATCCGTGTTCGCGAACATGGATGCCGCTTCAGGACAGGCTTTGAGAAACCGCTCGTAGAACCGGGGAAAATCAGCTCGCTGGAGACACCGGTTGTAACTCGCTCGCGCCACAGCCACAGCATCATCGCTCATGCGTCGTCCCTCGAACCCGTGAATGACAAGACATCGATCCGTCGCCGGAATGAACCTGCCGCCCCGGGGCGCCTAGGCAGCCTCTTCCCGACCCGACAACTTACGTAGTCTCCCCTGGCTAGAGGAACACCAGAAACCTACATCAACGGCGAGGTAGAGCCTCAATGGACGATTTCAACGAGAAGCGTGCCCTTGTCACGGGGGCCAGCAGCGGAATAGGTAAGGCCACGGCGCGGCTCCTGGCGGGCCGGGGCGCCCACGTGGTAGCCACTGGACGCAAGGAAATGGCGCTCGCCGCACCCTCACGGGTCGCCGGCGTCGAGGAGCGATGGCTGCCCGTCGCGGGCGATCTCACCGACGCCCGGTTCCGGAGGACGCTCATCGACGTGATGGCGCATCGCCTGGGCGGATTGGACATCCTCGTCAACGCTGCGGGCATCCTGGTGTCCGGGAGCGCAGAGTCCACCAGCCTCGACCAGTGGGACCGCATGATGGACATCAACCTGCGGTCCGTTTTCGACCTCTGCCGGCTCGCAATACCGCTTCTCAAGAACAGCCAAGGTACCGTCGTCAATGTTTCCAGCGTAACGGGCACCCGTGCATTCCCCGGTGTGCTCGCCTACTGCGTGAGCAAGGCCGCCGTCGATCAGCTCACTCGGTGTCTCGCCCTCGAACTCGCACCCGACGGTGTGCGGGTCAACGCCGTCAATCCTGGGGTCGTGCGGACCGAGCTCCATCGGCGGGGAGGCATGGACGCGGCATCGTACCAAGGATTTCTGGGACGGAGCGCCACGACCCATCCTCTGGGACGGGTCGGCACACCAGAGGACGTGGCAGAGCTGATCCTGTTCCTCGGCTCTTCACGCGCGGGCTGGATCACCGGCGACACGGTCGCCATCGACGGTGGCCGCGCCCAGACGTGCGCCCGCTAGCCCATGGCATGGGAGACGACGAGATGGAACCCGGTCCCGCTCCGCCTTGCCGACCTTGTCGTCTCGCTGCTGTGCCACGATCCTGCTGCCAATCTTCGACTCTACGAGGGAGACCGCAGTGCGATCCTCGTCGATGGCAAGACCTGATGCGCGCACCCACTGTGCACGGGATGGAATCTGCGACGCTGGTTGCAGCGCTCGAGAGAGAGAGGACCTCGAAGACCCGCTGACGGCGAAACTCACGGCGCCACGGCGTGACGCGCGGAGGCTCTCGCGCAGGTGTTCGCTTCGTGGCCCTGGTCTCCGCGGACCTGCGCGGTGCTGTCAGGCGGGAGGGTGGAAGGCCGGCAGCGCTGAATTCCGCCGACTCACGGCCGTTGGCTCAGCGACCACACGTACGCAGCCACGGCGCGGATCTCCGTTCCGGTCGCCGCGTTCTTCCAACCTCCGAACGGCATCTCACGACCGGTTTTCGATTCTCCCTTCGGCACACCGTGAGTCACCAGTTCGACGATTTCCTCATAGGTACCGTTTCCGTGAATCCACCTGCCGTCCGAAAGATCGGACCCACGTTTCGTTCCCGTCCCACCAACACCATGACAAGTGACACAGCTGGGCTTGCCCCAGTAGATCTCTTTCCCCCAGCCAATCATCTCGTCGAGGTTGCGAGGCAGATCCTCGTCCTGCGCCCGAACTTCGGTACCTCCGGCCGCGAGCGACATGCCGACTGCCGCCAGGATGACAACGGGTGCCCACAGCCCCGGAAGCGACATCATCACCTCCTCCTAGGGAACCAGGCTGTCTCTTCTCATTTCACGCTCGCCGGGGCGTCATGAAGCAACGATGAAGGGCAGGTGAGACCATCACGGATCTTGCTCGGCCTGGTTCGGTAGCGTGCCGCCGGTCTGGAGTATGGTCGCGAACTCGTTGGGTAAATCGCTCTGTCGGATCTTCTCCACGGCGCCGGCGAGGTCGTACTCACGGCGGACGAAGCGCACTCGGGGGCGTGCACCAGGCGTGAGATCGAGGAGGACGTAGCAGGCCCGCCAATCACCGTCTTTGGGTCGTCCCACCGATCCGCAATTCACGAAGTGCAGCCCCTCGACTTCGCGATGCCAGGGTTTGTGCGTGTGCCCAAAGGCGATGACGTCACCCGCGGTCGCGCCCGCCACCTTTGCCATCTGAAGACAGAACGAGTCCGAACGGTCTTCGGTCCAGTAGACCGTGTTCAACGTAGGTGTCCCGTGCACCAGAATGAGGCGCGGCCCCGGCACATGCCCACCCGTGGTTTGGAGATCGATTCGAAAGGGGAGGCGGCCGAGGTCCTCCTTGATGTCGGCCCGTGTGTGGCGCCGGGTCCAATCGTAGCTGAGATGCGAGAGCTTCTCCTGACGCGGATCCTCGTACCGACATCCGCAGTGTTCGTAGTCGGCCGCCACCGTCGAGTCGTAATTTCCCGACACACCGGCGATGCCCCGCATCCGCAGCAGCTCCACGGTCTCGTTGGGCCATGGCGCGTACCCAACGAGATCACCCAAGTGATAGATGGCGCTGTCCGGTGCACGGTCAGCGATGTCCTCGAGCACGGCCTCGAGGGCGGGAAGGTTCGCGTGAACGTCGGCAATCAACGCGTATCCCATCGCGGTCAGCTCTCCTGGCACTAGGCGGTCTCAGCACGTGACATCTCCCGACGGGGATGCCGTACGCCGGAACCGACGAATCTACGAAGACCGCATCTCGCCCGCAGTCACTCAGCCCTTCCGCATCCTCTCCACGACCATATCCCCCATGTCGCTCGTGGTGATGCCGCTCCTAGCATCGGCCGAAGGGATCGTCCCGCTTCTCAGCAGATCCGTGACGGCGCCGTCCACACGGCGCGCAGCGTCGATCTCGCCGAGGAAGTCCAGCATCATGGCCGCCGCCGAAATCGCACCGAGGGGGCAGGCAACGTTCCTCCCTGCGTACTTGGGTGCCGACCCGTGGATGGGCTCGAACATGGACGTCTTTCCCGGATGAATGTTGCCCGATGCGGCCACGCCCATTCCCCCCTGGATCATGGCACCGAGGTCCGTGATGATGTCGCCAAAGAGATTCGTGGTGACGATGACGTCGAACCATTCGGGGTTCTTGATCATCCACATGCAGCAGGCGTCGACGTACGCGTGATCGGTCTCGACATCGGGAAAGTGTTGCGCCACGGTGGCGAACGCACGTGTCCACACGTCGTGGGGTCGGACCGCATTGGCCTTGTCCACCAACGTCACGCGTGGAGCAGCGCCGTCGTCCCGCTGCGACCCACGCTTCCGGGCCAACTCGAAAGCGTATCGCGAAGCCCGTTCGCATCCCTTCCACGTGTAGATACCGTTGACGATCGCCACTTCGTCCGGTGTGTTCTTCTTCAGGTGGCCACCGATCTGTGAATACATTCCCTCCGTGTTCTCACGAACGACAACGAAGTCGATGTCCTCCGGGCCCTTGCCTTTGAGGGGACAGAGGTGCTCGGCATATAGCTTGATGGGACGGAGATTCACGTAGAGGTCGAGCCCAAACCGCAACCCGAGAATCACGGACCGCTCAACGAGTCCCGGTTCCACGTCTGGGTGCCCGATGGCACCGAGGAGCACCGCATGGAGCGTCCGCCACTCGTCGATCGTCGAGTCCGGAACCAACTCCTTGGTTCTGAGGTAGTGCTCGCCGCTGTAGGGGTACTCCACCAGCTCGTACTGAAAGCCCTCGAGCTGCGACACCGCCCTGAGCACCTTCAATCCCTCGCGCGTCACCTCCGGACCGATCCCGTCGCCGGGAATGACTCCAATCTTGTAGGTCATGCCCGTCCTTCCGCCTCCGCCTCGAAATCCCCGGACACTTCGTATCCGGCTGCCGCCATCAACGTCGGATAGTGCCCGTGAAAGGCTGTGACGATCTCGTCGAGCGGCAGATCAGCATACAGCCCGCGATCCCGCACGTACTCCATGTACCGATCGCCTTTCCTATTGAATTGTTGGAGCAACGAGTCGTGGCGACCGTCGAACTCCAGCGGCTTCACATCGAACCGGTCGCATAGTGTACGGTTGAACGCCGGTGTGGCCTTCACCCATCGATTATCCAGAAAGAGCTCCGCATACCCGTGGAAGACGAACAGATCGGTCTGCATCATCTGGAGAAGCCTGTCGGTGGCGAGGTGGTTCTTCACGTCAGCGAACCCCAACCGGCTCGGAATGTGAAAAACGCGAGCGGAGGCTGCCAGCAGCACCGCCTTCGGGATGCAGAAGCCATAGCGATTCTGGAGCAGCGTACTGGCTCGCATCCCCTCGGGGGTGAGGTTGACCCGATAAGGATCGTAGCGAAACTCGTCGCGAACAGCGTAGTAGAGGGCAACAGCACGGTCCATGTCGGCTCGCTCGCCGCCCGCAACGCGCTCGGTGAAGGCCACCACCTCGGGGTGGTCGCAGTCGATGCACTCCGTCGCGCGGAGATACTTGTCGCTGAGCTGATCGATCACGAAGCGTCCTCGCGGTCAGGCTCGGAATATATCATCTGGGGATACACACCAATCGATCCGGAGAGTTGAGTGGAGCCATGTCCAATCTGAGTCACACCTGGTGGGCCGGGAAGTCGGCTGTGGTGGGCTTCCTCGCTGGACTCTCGTGCGGGCTCCTCGTGCTCGGGCTGGGAGGCCGCCTCGTCATGTCTATCATCGCCTTCGCCCTCCGGGGTCAGGTGGAGTGGGACTTCGGGGGAACCCTCCAGGTGGTGGGCCTCGGCGTGGCGCTGGGCCCGCCCGCCGGAGTAGCATTCTCCGCCGTCGCGGGCCATCTGCCCGGAGGGTGGCTGTCCAGGGGTACGGTATTTGGAATCGCGTGCTGCGCGGTCCTCACGTCAGTCTATTTCCTGCGACCGGCCGGTCCAGTCGAGCTGCGGACGGCCCCGGTGCTGGGTAGCCTCCTGTTCGGCGCACTGGTGATCACCTTCGGACCCGTTCTAGCCATAACGGTCCATGGGTTCCGGCACCTGCTCACCCCTCTCCGCCCTCCACATCCTGCCGTCGGCCTCGCCGTCGCACTCACCACGCTTGCGTGCTTCGTCCTCGCATTC
The DNA here is from genome assembly GCA_039591615.1 of Gemmatimonadota bacterium. Classification (GTDB taxonomy): domain Bacteria; phylum Gemmatimonadota; class Gemmatimonadetes; order Gemmatimonadales; family GWC2-71-9; genus JBDHDH01. Next base: position 34,259 of record JBDHDH010000056.1, read on the forward strand.
TACGCCTTGCTATCTCGCTAGCGACCACTGGTCCATACGACGGAATGTGGCTACAGTACAGCCTACGAGCTCATTGAATTCATGGTCGACTCTGCTTTGTATGCGGCCAAGGGGTTTGCAGCGAAGCCTGTCGCTCTGGATCGTTCACCACTACCGGCCTCCGCAGACCACCAGGTAGGCCCTCACTCCATCCCTCAACGCGATGTGGCACTTGTGCGTAGTGTCCCAATGAAGACGGAACGCATTGCGTTCGCCCCTGTCGGTCCTCAACGGTAACTCAACAGCGTGAGATTCGTCAGACACCTGACCGCTGCAGGAATCCTGTGGACCCTGGCCTCGCCATCCTGGTCAGGGGCGCAGGAGGCCGGTGATCCCCAGCCTGTCCCAGCCACCGCAGCCATCCCGACCGTCGTGGCCGTGCATCGAGACGGCGAGATCGACATAGATGGCCGGGTCTCGGAGCGAGCGTGGCACCAGGCACGGCCAGCGACGCAATTCGTGCAAAGAGAGCCAGTGGAGGGCGCGGCGGCCGAAGAATCGACCGCGGTCTACGTGCTCTTCGACGAGAGCGCGTTGTATGTCGGTGCGGTCATGCGGGAGCGTGATCCTCGGACCATTGGCGACCAGCTCGTGCGTCGCGATGAACGCGGCCAGTATGACTATTTCGAGGTGTTGCTCGATCCCAACAACGACCGTCGGACTGGCTACCGCTTCCGAGTGACCGCAGCGGGGGTCCAAGGTGACGCCTATCTGTTCGACGACGTCGACGAGGATGATGCCTGGGATGCCGTATGGCGATCAGCCGTGCATCGGGATTCAACGGGGTGGAGTGCCGAAATTCGAATCCCTCTCTCCCAAGTCTTGTACCAGGGATTCGAGGGACCCCAGACTTGGGGGGTGAACTTCAGTCGGCGTCGCCTCACCGGGAATGAGCGCACGTTCTTCGCCCTGGAATCGCGGGTCCAGCACGGACGGGTAAGCGCGTTCGGGCGTCTGGCGGGGCTCCAGCTTACCCACAACGCCCGACGAATCGAGCTTCAGCCGTACCTTCTGGCGGGTACCCGTACCGCCCCTGAGACGCCGGGCGACCCGTTTTTCGATGGCACCGACTTTCGCAATCAGGTCGGCATGGACCTCCGATACGGCCTGGGGCAATACACCCTCGACGTCACCGTGAACCCGGACTTCGGCCAGGTCGAGGTCGATCCAGCGGTCATCAATCTCACGGCGTTCGAGACGTTCTTTCCAGAGAAGCGCCCGTTCTTCGTGGAAGACCAGCAGCTCTTCGAGTTTCCGCGGCTGCGACTCCTCAACAGCCGCCGGATTGGGAGAGAGCCCCGCGGCTCGCCGCCTGATGGCGCGGAATTCTCGGATGTTCCCGAGCAAACGAGTATCCTCGCAGCTGCGAAGTTCACCGGTCGAACATCCCGCGGCCTCACGATCGGCGCGCTGGCAGCGCTGACGGAAGAAGAAGAAGGACGGGCGTTCACACCCGGCGCTCCGGACGCTACGACCTTCATCGCCGAGCCGCGGACCTACCAGGGAGCGGTGCGACTGCGCCAGGACTTTCGGGACGGGGCGACTCAAGTCGGCACCATCGTTACGGCCCTCGGCCGGGACCTGCCGGACGACGGCAGCCTCGATTTGCTCGCTTCTTCAGCCTTCAGCGTGGGGTTCGATTTCGAACACAACTGGGGCGGCGCACGTTCCAGGGACTGGGCCTTTTGGGGGTTCTTCGCCCAAAGCTTCGTGCACGGGCCGGAGGAGGCACTTCTCGAGATTCAGACACGGAGCAACCACTACTTCCAGCGGCCAGATGCCACCCGCTTCACCCTCGATTCAACGCGCACTTCCCTGAGTGGCCGGAACTGGCGGCTCCAGTTCGAGCGTCGCAGCGCCGAGCACTGGACCGGGGCCATCTGGCTGGCGGAAGTGTCGTCCGGTTTCGAGGTGAACGACCTCGGCTTCTGGACACAGGGCGAGCGGCTCGACGGGGGTGCGCGAGTCAGCTACCGAGAAATCACACCTGGCCCACTATTCCGCAGCTACCGGTTCAGCGCCTCCACCTTCCATAACTGGACCCACGAAGCGCTGGACGACGTCTGGTCGTGGAGCTCGTGGAGCCGGGCCCACAAGCGCGGCAGCTTTTCCGGCAGCGCGGACTTCGAGTTCTTGAACTACTGGGCACTGGACCTGAACGTTCGGTACAGTCCCACATCAATGAGCGACGTGGCAACCAGGGGTGGCCCCCTGATGATCGACCCCGCGAGTCTGAGTTTCGAGATCGAGGCCAACACCGACCGCCGGGGTGTCGTGGTGCTGGATCCGTCCTTCCGGTATGAGAATGGGTTGCGGGGCGGGCACGAATGGCGGGCGGAAGTGGGAATTACGGTGCGACCCTGGCCGGCGTTCGAGGTCGATCTGGCCCCGAGCTTCGGGAGTGAGCTGGATCCGGCACAATACGTCGAGACCACCGACGATCTCGGCTACGCTCCCACCTTTGGGCCCCGCTATCTGTTCGGCGACCTCGATCGCCGAACGTTCTCGTTGGAGACACGGATCAACGCCACCTTCAACCCGACTCTCTCGCTTCAGCTTTTTGCTCAACCCCTGATCTCTTCGGGCAATCATCTCACCTACAAGCAGCTGGCGGAGTCCGAGACATTCGACTTCGACGTTTTCCAAGAGGGTAGCGCCGTTGCACTGGGCGACCTCGTCGCTTGCGTCGGGGGTCGCACTTGCGTCCTCGACGGTGAGCGCTACATCGACTTCGAGGGGGACAGCAGCACGGACATCTCCTTCTCCGATGAAAACTTCACGATTCGCTCGTTTCGGATGACGGCGGTTCTCCGGTGGGAGTACCGCCCGGGCTCGGAGATCTTCCTCGTGTGGCAACAGAGTCGTCGGGGGGAAGTGAACGATGGGTCCTTCGACTTTTTCCGCGACTTCGGCAAGGTATGGGGCGCCGGGGCCGAGAATCAGTTCATGGTCAAGATGACGTACTGGCTGGGGCTGTAGGGAGGCGACTCCGCGTTGCCGCCCGCCGCGCGGGCGATCACGTGCCTCCCAGCAACGGATCCTCCCGAACCTCGAGCACTCCGGTTTGTTCCTTGCCATCCACCTGTAGCCGCAAGAGGTACGACCCCGCCCCCGCAGTTGGGATACCGTATTCGTCCTCGGACAAGCCGGTATCGAGTTGCGAGTTCAGCAGGATCTGGATCGCCACTCGCTCATCGAGGGGCGTCTCGGCCTGCTGGAACCGCGTGTGGAACCGCTGTAGTCTATCCCGCAAGAAATCGAATCGATCGGTCAAGCGCTCGAAGGTTTGCGAGATGAGCTGACGCTGTTGATCGGTAAACGGCGGTGGGTCGAACCGGAAATCCCACCGATACCGGTGGATCCCAGGCTCCCCGTCCAAGAGCACGGTGCGGCGGTGCTCGCCCGCCAAATCAGAGATTTCAAGTGTGACGAGGTCTCGCCGTTCACTCAAGTAGTAGGTGATCATCCCCGTGTTCCGATACTCGGCGCGAGGCAGACTATTCGTGAGCTCGATGGTGGCAGGGTTCTCACCTGCATACCAGAAGTGGCCGCGTTGCCCACCCCGACTCACGTTCTCCCACAGGGTCGCGCGCCGGTTCGTGAACAGATGGAAGTGCTTCCCCGCGATGTCCTCCGTGAGCTGCTGCAGCGGGGTGATGTCGTCGAGTATCCAAATGCTGCGACCATGGGTGCCGGCTACCAGGTCGTTCTCGCGGGGATGGATCACCAGATCCTGCGTCGCCACCGTGGGCATGCCGTTCATCAGACGATGCCAGCGGCCACCGCCGTTCAACGAGGCATAGACTGCGAACTCCGTCCCGGCGAACAGCAGGCTTGGGTTCTTCACATCCTCACGGACGACGTGGACCACGTGGCCCTCCGCGATGCCGTCGGTGATGCTCTCCCACTTCGAACCGAAGTTCGTCGTCTTGAAAATCCACGGCGTGAAGATGTCGCTTCGGTGACCGTCGAAAACCACGTAGGCGGTCCGCACGTCGAAATGTGAGGCCTCAACGCGCGCGGCCCAGATGCCGTCCGGGACTCCCCGGATCCGTTGCCGCACGTTCTGCCACTTGGCACCTGCATCCTGCGTGACCTGAACGTTCCCATCGTCGGTGGCCACCCAGATAACGTCGGGATCGATACTGGACTGCGATACCGACGTGATCGTCCCGTGGAACTCAGCGCCGGAGTTGTCGGGAGTCAGACCTCCACTCTCCCCTCGGACCGTTTTCACGAGATCGTTCGTTGTGAGGTCCGGGCTGATGATCGTCCAAGTTTCTCCCCCGTCGGTGGTCTTGAAGAGGTACTGTGCACCCAGGAAGAGCGTTCTCGGATCGTGAGGCGACATCACAAGAGGGGCAGACCAATTGTACCGGAACTCCCTTCCGCCCTGCCGAATCAGTGCCGGAACCACCCCGTCATAGTTGGTGATGTTGCGGGGCCACGGACGCGATCCCGATAACCGATGGGTCACGACGTCGTAGCGACGGAAACTCCCGTTCTCCGCCTCAGTGTACAGCGTGCGCCAATCCATCGGATCGACCCGCACGTCTTGACCATCGCCCCAGTGCAGTTTCCAGTTCGCGTCGCTGAGAATGCCCCTGGCATCCCGACTGAAGCTCGGTCCACCGTAGGTTCCGTTGTCCTGTAGCCCGCCATACACGAAATAGGGATCTCGCATGTCAACGCCGATGCGGTAGTACTGGCCGATGGCGAGGTTGTCGAACAACAGGAAGTGCTCCCCGTGATCGTGAGTCAGAGACAGACCCTTGTCGGCACCGAGGTAATACCGATCCTCGTCAGTTGGATCGAGCCACATCGCGTGAAAGTCGCCGTGAACCTCCTCATCCGGGCTGCCGTTTCGCAACGTCCGACCTCCGTCCTCGGATACCATGAACCGCGTCGTCAGAACGTACACGCGTTGATGGTTTAGCGGATTGATGCGGATCTGACTGTAGTAAAAGGGTCGGTTGTTGTACGTGTTCACGTAAGTCCAAGACTCGCCGGCATCCTCAGATCGGTACACACCCGACCCCGGCTGAGAGAGGTCATCGCGACGCTCGGCCTCGACGATGGCCATGAGGATGCGAGGGTCCCCGCGATAGACGGCCAGTCCGATCCGCCCCGTCTCGCCATCCGGCAGTCCGTTGGTGAGCTCGTGCCAGGTCTCACCACCATCGGTGGTCTTGAAGATCCCACCGTTCGGGCCGCCACTGTGAAAGGTCCAGGGCCGGCGAATCCGATGATAGAACGCCGCATAGAGCACGGTTGGTTTGGTGGGATCCATGACGAGGTCGGTACATCCCGTCTGGCCGTCCGCCGGGAGTCCGTTGGTCAGCCCGCTCCACCGCTCGCCGCCATCCTCGGTCCTGAAGAGTCCTCGATCGCCCGAGTAACCCCAGAGGTGGCCGATGGCGCAGACGTAGGCCAAGTCCGAATCGGTCGGATGGGTGACGACTCGTGCGATCTGGTGCGTCTCACGAAGTCCCAAGTTGACAAAAGACTCACCGCCGTCGATGGACTTGTAGATCCCGTCACCCCACGAAACGCTGTTACGATTGTTTGCTTCGCCAGTCCCCACCCAGATGATGTCGGGATTGGCTTGGGACACCGCAATGTCACCGATCGACGCCGAGGCGTAGTCGTCGAAAATCGACTGCCAGGTCGTTCCCGCGTTCACCGATCGCCAGACACCCCCTGAGGCCGAGGCTACGTAGACTCGCGTGAAGTCGCCCTCCGAAGCTTCGATGTCTACAATGCGGCCCCCCATGTTGGCGGGCCCGATGTTGCGCCAGACGAAGGGAGCGAGGATGGCATCTACGGGAGCCTGAGCAGGGAGGGTCAAGACACCGAGATGCAGGACCACGGCAAGCCCCAGCACAATTCGAGCGGATTGACGAAACGTCCGGCGTATACCAATCGCCACGCTAGTGTCCCTTCTTAATGGTCTCATCGACATACGCTTTGATCGCCTTCAGCGTCGCCGGATCTTTCCACTCAGTCATGACCTCGGCATCGGTTTCCAACCCCAGACGTTCCATCCGGTCGAGCGCGGGACGCCGGAGCTGCCGTTTGGTGATGCGGAACCGCGCTGCCGGCTCCGAGGCCAGGCGGGCGGCCACTCCACAGGCGTCATCCAGGAGGACGGCGGGATCGACGACCTCGTCCACCAGACCGCGTTCGTATGCACCGCTCACCCCGTAGGTCTTCCCGCGATAGACGAGCTCCTGGAGGTGGGCGGTCGAAGTGGCGAAACGGAGAATCTCGATGGCGACCTGAGGAAACGGCACACCGACCCGGAGCTCCGGAACGCCGATGGTTCCATCCCCACGAGCCATGATCCGGTAATCGCAGGCCGCCGCCAGCACGCATCCACCGGCGATGGCATGGCCATTGATGGCCGCAACAGCCGGCTTGGGAAAAGTGAAGAGCGTGTGGAACGTCCCGACGAGAGCCGGAACGAACGCGTCGACGTAGGCCGCACCTCCCTCCAGTACTCGAAAGAGATCGACACCTGCGCAGAAGATCGAACCCGCGCCGGAGAGCACCACCGCGCGGGCGGAACCATCATCAGCGACCGCCGCCAGCGTATCTTCCAGGGCCCGACAGAGTTCGAGGTCGAGCGCATGAGCCTTGCCGTGCTCGAGACGGAGCATGGTAATGTCGTCCCGGTCGTCCCGATGTATCATGTCGATGCGCCTCCGGTCCTGCCCGTGGGATGAATGGCCATACTCTCTGAATCGGCGGGAGACCGCAAGGTCAGAAACGCCCGATCCTGCCTGGGCATCGGCAAGGTCCCGGCACCCAACACGATTCACCACTGCAACCAGCGTAGACGGAGTCTCAACAAAGGCGCCGCTGGCGCCAACCTCTCTCGACCCGACGGCATCGCTTAATCCCTACTGGTGATTGCGCGCTAGAACCGGCGGCGCCCGGTGTCATCGGCAACTGATGCCCCGTGTCACGGACCGCACCGGACGGTGTGTCATGCGTCACAGTTTTTGATGCGACTCGTTCCTAAGCTTCCGGTAGCTTTTGGAGAAGCGGATCTGAGCGGAAGCGCCGGTGTCGTCTCTGTACGGCACCGGCGCAAACGCTTTGTGGGACACTGCCGTGAAACGGCAAGCCGTCGACGCTGTCGGGACACTGCCGGAGGGGAGTTGTGTTGCCCTTCGGGATCGCCGGTTGTGGGAGCCCGCCTTGTCCTCGTTCACGTCTCTCCGACACGGTCACCCGCTCGTTGAGCGGCGCGTGACAACGTGGTGGGCACCGCCGCGCACCTGTGCTTCCGCTCGCTCCGCTTGTTCACGATGCCGCAGTCGGTCGAGACGACGAAGCTGAGCACGGGGAGCGTACTGCAGCATGGACGGGCCCTCGGCCACGTGGCTCGAACAGGGAGTGAGCGGTGACTCCGTCGCTACCTACAGATCAAGAGGAACCCGGGAGAATGAATGCGGGATGCGGCGTGGGACCGCCTACGGCTGCATCCGGACGAGCCGGCGCAAGAGCGCGTCCAACTGGTCGGCCGGGATCTTCCCCCGCGCGTTCACCAGATACCCTGCGAACATCACCGTTCCGA
>JBDHDH010000057.1:0-22572 GCA_039591615.1 Gemmatimonadota bacterium
GCAAGCACCACGGATGGGCCTGCCTTGGCGGCGGCAAGGCCAGGGAGTAGGAAGAACCCCGAGCTGAACATCGCGCCGGTGCTGATGACGTATACGTCAAACAGCGTCAGCTGTTTCTTGAGACGCTCGCGCTTGAGCAGGGCCATCGAGCCTTTCTCCCAGCGGACGGAGCGGGTGGGCCGCATGGAAAACAACATCGCGGCCACGGGCGGGCGCAAGGAGGAAAGCCCAGCGTAACCGTGACTATCTTGCAGGCATGCCAGGGATGACACCCGGAGGCCTATACGCCTCGACCGTCGCCATCGTCGGAGCAACGACACTCGTGGGATGCAGCTCCCGGGACCCGTACGGACGAAACATCCTCGTACCCGAAGGAAGCATCTACGTCGAGCCTACCCAGGAGGTGGGGAAGCTCGGCTACACCATCGCGCACGTCGACACGATCATCGGCTATATCGAGGCCTATCGCTTCCACGGCGGACTCGACTCGGAGGCGGACCGGCTCCTGGTGGATGTGTTCACCACCGCCGCCACGGGCCGCCGCATCGTGAGTGTCGCTGCCCAGACCCTACAACGAGCCAGGACCACGGGATTCCGCCGCGTCACCGGACAACCCACGACGCCCTCGCGCCGGGTGCGGGAGGACCTCGCCACACTGCTGACGGCTTTGGGATGTGAAGAGGTCGAAACGGAACAGCGGATGACGACAGACGGTACCCAATTGGAGGCCTGGTGCGCAGGCGACAGGAGAACCCAGGGATCCCAATGAGGTACGCGACGCTGCTCTGGTGGTTGGTGCTGTTCGTTGGTACTCCCACCACGACCGCTGCGGAGGTGGTCCGTATCGTGATCGACAGGCGGGAAGACGTCCTGCGGGGACGCTCCTTTGGCTCGATCGGCCCCTACGAGAAGATCGTGGGGCGGGTCTTTTTCGCCTTCGATCCGGAGAGTCCCATGAATGCCCGGATCGTGGACATCGATAGGGCACCGCGCAATGGCCAGGGCCGGGTCGAGGCGTGGGCAAACTTCACGATTCTCCGCCCGAAGTTCCCGCCTCGAACGGGCCGGATCGCCCTGCTGGAGGTCTCTCGATGGGGCCAGAAAGAGGCCCTCAGCTATTTCAACGGTGGGTTACCGAGCCAGGATCCCGTCGATCCCGAGCATTTCGGCGACGGGTTGCTCATGCGCATGGGATTGACCGTGATCTGGGTCGGCTGGCAGCCCGATGTCCCGCCACGGTCCGGCCTCGTGCGCCTCCATGTGCCCGTCGCCACTGAAGACGGCGACCCGATCTACGGGCTGGCGCGCAGCGACTGGACGGTGGACGTGACCAGCACGACGCTCCCTCTCGGTCACCGCGATCACCTCGCCTACCCCGTGGCCGAGCCGGAGCATCCCGAGAACCTGTTAACGGTTCGAAATGGCCGCCTGGCGCCACGCCGACCGATCCCTCGGAGCGCCTGGGTGTTCGCGAGCGACGAGGCAGGGGAGGTCGTTCCCGACAGCACGAGCATCTACATGGCATCCGGTTTCCAGGCCGGCAACGTTTACGAGCTGGTGTACCGAGTGAAGGACCCTCGCGTCGTGGGGTTGGGCCTGGCGGCCGTTCGGGACATGATGGCGTACGCCAAGCACGACTCGACTGCGGTGTTTCGGGTGGAGCATGGGATCGGCCTGGGGATCGCGCAGGGCGGCCGGTTCCTCCGGCAATACCTCTATGAGGGATTCAACACCGACGAGCGGGGTCGGAGCGTGTTCGACGGCATGATGATTCACGCCGCTGGTGCGGGGCGCGGCGGTTTCAACCATCGCTTCGCACAGCCGTCTCGTGATGCGCACCGATTCTCGTCTTTCTTCTATCCTACGGACCTGTTCCCATTCGCCAGCCGCACGCAGACGGACTCCGTCACGGGAACCACCGACGGGCTGTTTGCGCGCCAACACGATCCGGCGCACCTCCCCAAGCTCTTTTACACCAATACTGGCTACGAATACTGGGGGCGTGCAGCCGCTCAAATTCACACGACGGTCGACGGCAAAGCGGACATCGAGCTCTTTCCCAACGAACGGATCTACCACCTGGCGAGCGCGCAGCACACTGTCAGTCGTCGATTCCCCCCGTCCCTCGCAGACCGGGAGCCCGGCGGTCAAGCCTATCGAGGAAGCCCGCTGAACATACTCCCGACGATGCGAGCACTGCTCACCCGCATGGCTGCCTGGGTCCGGGATGGAACGTCGCCGCCCGTCAGTGCCTACCCGCGGATCGATGTGACGACCCTCACGACGCTGGAATATCTCAAGTTCCCGCGCCTGCTGGGCGCCGAGGTGCCGCAGGTCGCGCACCAGGCGTACCGCGCGGACTACGGACCCCGCTGGAATGAGGGGATCATCGACCTCCAGCCGCCTGAGATCGGGGAGCCCTTTCCGAGTTTGGTTCCGCAGGTCGATGAGTACGGAAACGAGCGCGGGGGGGTACCGAGTGTGGAAACCCTCGCGCCGCTTGCCACCTACGCACCGTGGAACCGTAGCACGGATTTCCTCGGTACGTACATCCCGTTGTCGCGCTCCGAAGCGGCGCGGCGCGCGAACTCCGATCCTCGGCCGAGTGTCGAAGCACTCTACGCCGGGAAAGCCGACTACCTCGAGCTCGCGAATGACGCGGCTCGCTCGTTGGTGCAGCAGGGGTGGTTGTTGCAAGAGGACGTTTCAACCGTACTGCGCCGCGCGGAGCGGCACTGGGACTGGCTACTGGCCAAGTAGACGGTCCCGGTTGCCTGTCTCGGGATCTCGTCATGGCGGGTTGAGTGCTCGTCCGCCTCCAGGGCATCCCGCAGCAATGTCACATCACTCCTGAGCGCATCCTGACCCTCCGGCGGCCCTCCGGCAACGGACATCCGTCACCCTGTCTCGTCACTGCGTCCACGCTTCGGCCTCAGAGGCCCCACCCGCAACGGATTACCCCTCCTGTGACATCCATCACGGTCCCCTGAGCGGATTATCGCCAGGGTGAGTGTCGGTCTGCATCGGAGAACCTCAGGCGCCCGCTCCGGTGCCCACCTGACGACCTTCCTGGAGAGGAGTGGGCTTCCATGTTCGAATCGCTACAGGCCTTCATCCCCGTCGAATGGCAGGGGGCGTTCGCCTTCCTCTCGGCTCCGGTAGCATGGATCCCCGAGTGGCACGAGCGGATGGTGAACTTCGCCTGGTACGGCGATACGTCTTTCGAGATCGTCTTCAAGCGGGTGGCGATCCTGCTCCCGATGTTTCTTCTCATCGTCGCCGTCTGGACGACGATGACGTCCTTGTACACCTTGCCGTTCCGCGCGCGCCGAAGCCGTTTCCTCACGACGCTGTCGATCACGTGGTGGGACACGCTGCGGAGCGTTTGGCTCTTTTGGGCCGGCATGGTCCGACTTGGCTTCGTCATCGTGGGATGGATCTGGGAGCTACTCAGGCTCGCGGTCCGGATGATGGTGGCTGGGATCAAGGGTCTCATGCGCTCCCCGCTCACGGCACTGGATTGGGGAACCCGCAACTACTTCAAGCCCGGCGTGCCCTGGGTGGCCTTCCTCGCGCTCCTTCTCTGGTGCGCCGTGGAAGCCGTCATCTTCATGTACACGTTGAGCCCGACACTGACCGAGGTATTGGCGGGGATCACGGGTTTCGAGCCAAATCCGCTCCTGATGGCGCCGATCCTGTGGATTTTCCTCTATCTCCTCATTCTCGGAAGCTTCGCCTGCATTCACGTGCTGTCGGAGGCGATTCGCAATCGCCGGATCGCCGAGATCGTGCAGATGGCGTTCGTCGAGCTCTTCGTGATGTTCTTCGAAGTGCTCTTCCTCTACCGCGAGCTCGTTGACGCGGTGACGCCGTGGATTGCACAAACGACCTCCGAGTCCGTCCGTCTCGGTCTCGTCTCCACGCTGCTGTTGGCGTCCTTCGGATGGATTGGCGTGCGGGGCATGACGTGGTTCCTGTTCGGTCGATTCGGCACGCCCGCCGTGCTCTCGATCCTCGCCCGTGACACTATCAGGCGGGACGAACCGACGGTTTCCGTACCGGTCCAAGCGTCCTCGATGGGGCCGTGGCGGGAAGCCCTTAACGCGCTCAAGTCCGAGATCGATTGGTTCAAAAAGGAAGCAAAGTACGCATTCGAGTTGCTGACGCTGCCGGTGCTGCAGCTCCTGGCGGCGGCGGTGAATACCGTCGTCGTGGTGGTCCTCGGACGCCCCATGTTCACGCTGCCGTTCAAGAACCTGAATCAGGCGTTGGCTGCGACACCGAAGTGGCCCAGGGCGTCGGATCTCCACACGTCTGCGGCTACCGAGCTCGAGCCGGTCGCGCAAGGAGGTATGCAATGAGGGCACGTCAGGCAGGCAGCGTCGCGGCCATCCTCGCGTTGAGCCTGTCCTGGGCCTGTTCTCTCCCCCAGGAGCGGCAAGGAACTGCGCGCTCGACGCTGGTCATCGGCATCGACGTGAGCGGGTCGTTCCGAAGCCACTACGAGGACGCCATCGACTTCGCGGCCCATTATCTCTACGGGCACCTCAACGGGCTCGGAGAGCTGCGGATCCCGTCTGCGGTCTTCGTGGGGTCGGTAGGCGGCGACCGACCGGGTGAGGCGAAGTCATTCCAGCCGGTCCACGCGTTCCAGGGGAAGAGCGTCGACCAGATCGCCGGCCAACTGCGAGAGCTCTTTCCTCCGGAAGACTCGTTCACCGACTTCAACGCGTTCTTCGATCGCGTGGCGACGCTGGTGAAGCGGCAGAACCTCATCCTGGCACCGCTGGACGTCGTGATCCTGAGCGACGGGGTGCCCGATGTGACCGGTGAGGTCGATCCCGCTCGCGGAAACCTCTACGCCCAGATCAAGCTGACACCGCTGGAGTTTCTCTCCAGAAGCGTCACGGTCCGCTTGCTGTATCCGTCGCCGACCGTGGCAGTGAACTGGGAACGCAAGATCGACCGCGGTCGCGTCCGCATGTGGACCGTGGACGCGCCGGTGATGCTCGGCTGGCGGGAGCAACTCGAAACCGACGCCACAGTCGAGACGCAGGACGACCTGTGGCGGTGGGTCGGTGATAACGTCGACTTCAGGGTGAGAAGTCGGAGGCTGTAGGATCCTAGGGCCGGCAGTCCATCAGCCTCGGGCGAGCGCAAGCTCCGTCCCGTGTGCTGAGGGCTCTGGGCTGCCGGCTCTTCACTACAGGCACCGCCGCCCAGCCTTCCCGGAGTACGGAGGCAGCGGAGTCTCCTCAGAGCGTGCCCTCACCCCTCATAGCTCTCCCAGCACTTCTTTCAAGAACCCGACCGTTCGGGGCCACACCCGCCGAGTTGCCTGCAAGTTGGCGCCATCTCGGCCGTCCTGCGCCCGCAAGAAGCCGTGCCCGGCACCGTCAGAGATGTGGGTCTCGTAGCGCTTATTGAGACGGTCCATGGCTTCCCGGGCCCGAGGGATGGTCGCGTTGACCCGTGCGTCGTCTCCCCCGTAGAGCCCGAGGACCGCGGCCTGGACGCGTTCGTAGCCTGTTTCGGGCGACGACCCATAGTAGACCACCGCGCCTCTGAGCGTCGGCTGCCGCGTTGCGTACCAAAAGCTCGTGCTCCCGCCCCAGCAGAACCCGATGACCGCGAACGCATCCCGCGCCGACGGAAGCCCGGTGGCATACTGAGCGGCGGCGTTCAAGCGCCGCTCGATCTCTTCACGTGGTAGGTCACGGATTGCCCGGCGCACATCTCGTGTCCCGAACGACTCAGTACCGCCGCCTCCGGGTCCTTTGCCACTCAAGAGATCGGGGGCGACGGCGACGAAACCCTCGGCTGCGAGTTGATCTACCACACCCCGAATCCAGTCGGTGAGTCCGAAGATCTCGTGGATGACCACCACGACCGGTGCGCGGTCGGGCCGCTCCGGATATACGACCCACGCGCTGACGCTATCGCCGCTCCCAGCTTCGTAGCGAACCCACTCGCCGTGCCGGGGCGACTGTTCCAGCCGTTCGAGAACGCCATCCGCGCCAGCGGGGAGCTCTTGGCCATGCAGCAACGAAGTGGTTGAGAGTGTCACCAGAAGCACCGTGGCGCACGCCAAGTCGCCCGCCGTACCGAGCATGTTTCCTCCCATTCCGTGGTTGTCCTGGGGAGCGCGGAAGCGAATTCGTTCCGGCCACGGGCCGGCTCGCTACTGAAGGCCCCCGCGCCTGTTCGAAGACGTGCGAGCAATTCAGACATCAAATCGACCCGTTCGGTCACGGTGCAGCCCTTCAATCATCGCTGCGCGCAGGCACGGAAGGAAGCCCTGGGCTCGGCCTCACAGCATAGGCTGGAAGAGGTAAAAGAACTTCTCCGCAAGCCGTCGCACGATCGGACGGCGCACGTACTCCAGGAGGCGAATCTCGACACTCGCCGCAATCTCTTCCTCGATCTGCTCGGACACGGCTGTGACGAAGTCGGTGTCTGCCGCCTCGATGTTGGTCTCGAAGCTGAGGTGCAAGCTCCGATAATCCAGGTTGGCCGATCCAACCAGTGCGTAGACACCATCAACCACGAGTGCCTTGGCATGCATGAAGGGCGGCTTGCGCTCATAGACCCGCACGCCGGCGTTCAGAAGATCGCCATACAGGCTTCGACCAGCGAACTCGGCGTAGCGGTGATTGGAGACCCGCGGCACGACGAGTCGCACGTCGACCCCACGGGTGGCGGTGTACCGCAGTGCCTGGAGAATGGGCTCATCGGGCACGAAATACGGTGTGACGATACTCAGTGAGCGCTGGGCGCTTACGATGGCACCGAAGAACGTACTGACAATGGTGTCCCCCTCTCGCTCGGGGCCGCCAGGGACGACCTGCATGAGCCCACTGCCCACTTCGCGGAGAGGCGGGAAGCAATTGGGTTCGAGAAGACGCTCGGGCGGCTCCCGCGTCGCGAAGAACCAGTCCTGCACGAATACGAATTGGAGATCGGACACGGCTGGGCCTTCGAAGCGGGTGGCATAGTCCCGGATGGGGCCGTCGTCGGCGTACTCCGATCGGTTCTCGTCGTGAATGTTTATCCCACCCACATAGCCCACGCAGCCATCGATGACGGCGACCTTGCGATGATTCCGGAGGTTGATCTGGAAGCTTCCTTTGAAGGGATTGGCCTGCGTGATTGACCCAATCCGTACTCCGGCTTTCCGAGCACGCTCGAAGAAGCGCGTGTAGTGCGCGACCGCCGACCCGAACCGGTCGTAGAGCAATCGGACGTCGACGCCGGCACGCGCTCGCTCGATCAACAGATCCAGCAACTCGTTGCCCGTGCGATCGCGGCGATACATGAAGGTCTGGACGTGTATGGAATGCCGAGCCGCGGCGATGTCTTCGAACAGCGCCGGGAAGAAGTCGTCGCCGTCGACGAGGAACCGAAGACGATGCCCCCTGAGCACCCGATACGGCTGGACCGCTGGGTCGGTCGCACGAAAGACATGGGCCGCTGGATGCTCGGGCAGGCTCGCGTGCGATTCGTCGACCGCCGGCCGTTCGAAGGTGGGGTGGAGCACCGCCCACTGCTGCACCAACGCGTTGGACTCCGCACGGACCCGGGCGCCACGGGTCACCCGATCCACGCCGAATGTCAGGTACGCCAGCGCGCCGCCATACGGCAGAACCCACACGAGCCCGAGCCAGAGAACCGCCGACACGGGGCGCTGTTTGTGAAGCAGGATATCGAAAGTGAGGATGACGCCGAGGATCACATACCCGACGCCAACGAGCTTCAGGTCACCGAGCACGTTTGCCTAGGTTTCCTGGTCTAACCATGACCCCCGCCACCTCCACCACCGCGGCCACCACCGCCTCGCCATTGAATGGTGCAGGACGTCCGCAGCCAAGGGAATCGTGGTCCCCCACCCGTCACAACCCGGTCTGAATCCCCCTTCGCGCGAGATCTGCCTCCGCCGCAATGTACCCGAAGGCGGCCCACTGTGGCCCCTCCACGATGCGCCGGAAGATCTGCAGTGCTGCCTCCGTTCGCCCGTTGTAGTAGTGATAGTTGCCGATGCCGTAAGCAAGGGTCGCATTCTGCAGTGCGTCCGCAGCCTCACCCTGGGCCATCAACGAGTCTGGCGTGATTTCTCCCTTGTACAGGAGCAGCAAGTCGTGGTAGGAGTGATTCTCTATGATGTCCATCCCCGCGTGGATCGGGCCCAGGACGACGGCTGCTTCTTCCTCTCTTTCGAGACGCCGCAGAATCATATACAGCCAGTGCGAGGTGGCAACGAGCATGTCGGGATTGGCAGAGACCGCCAGACATTCCCGATAGGCTTCCAAGGCGCCCTCGAAGTTCCCTTGGAGATACCGTGCGAGTCCGAGATGGTACCAGATGTTCGACTGCAGCGTGCTGGTGGGAATGTTGCGCTCGTTTGGCAACCCATCCGGCTCGACTTCGTCCGGCCGTCCGTCGACGAGGCTAGCCGCCACCTCCAGGTCGTGCTGTGCGCGGTCGAACATTCGGACCGTTATGTAGCGATGCCCCCGATGCCGGTAGAGTCGCGCGTCCGACGGCCGCCGGCCAATCCCGCCGGTGTAGATCTCGATGGCCCGGCGGTATTCTCCCAGATACGCCGTCCGTCGCCCGAGCCAGATGATGGCATCGGTATCGGTCGGATCTCGCTCATATTCCGCCCGGGCCCGAGCCAGGTTGGCTTCGTACTCCCGCTGGACGTCAGGAAGTAGCTTCCGCGTACGCAGGGTATCGCCCGAGAGGGCGATCGCCTGCACTCCGTTCGGGACTTCCCGCAAGCCGGAAGAGACCGTCGGCGCGTCCGCGGGCGCGCAGCCTGCCCACGCCATCGCGACGACCATGACCATCCGGCGAGCATGCGTCATCTCCAACCCCCACACCCTGTGAATCTGCCGAACTGAATACCGGAGAAAGTCACGACCCGCGCCGGGACCCGGCAGCAACGGGGCCCCGCAGCGAATCCTACTGCGGGGCCCATACGACGCGGGCGAAGGGACGGTGCGACCCCTACGGACGGATCTCGACGGGTGTGACACACACGCTTGCGGCCTGCGTACCCCGGAGATGGCGAGGCGACCGAGATCAGTTGCCCGGCTCTGTGCCCGTCAGCTCCCGGAGCCGGCGCACCAATTCACCGACGATCCGGATCTCCTCTCCATACCGAGCCCAATCACCGGCCCGCTGCGCCGCAATCGCCCGGTCGTAGTGGTCTGCCGCTTCGCGGACGAGGTCAGTCACGCCGAGCTCAGCGGCCGGCGGCGGCATGGCAGCGACCAGGGCCACTGGCCGCGCCTGGTCGCGTGACGCTCCTTCACCAAACAGCCGAGCCAAGCCCGCCGTGAGGGTCTCCTCCATGACCACCCGATTCTGATAGGCGACGACCACACGCTTGAGCTCGGGAATCTGTCCACCCTCAGCACGCAGATAGAGCGCCTGCACGAAGATCAGGGACTCCTCGATGGGTATGACCAGGAGGTTCCCGTGGATCACCTCGGAACCGCGCTGGTCCCAAAGAGAAACCTGACGGGAGATCTCGGTATCCTGGTTCATCCGATTGACGATCTGAACCGGACCGAACACCAAGCTCTGCCGGGGAAAGCGGTAGACTACGAGCTGCCCGTAGTATTCACCGTCATTTCGGGCCACCATCCACGCCGCCAGGTTGTCTTTCTGTCGCGGTGTGAACGGGACCATGAAGATGAACTCCTCTTGCGCTTCGCCCGGGAGCTTCATCACGATGTGCCGCAGGAAGGGGTCGCGACGGGCGCTGGCAGGCCGGGCAACGGTCGGGATCTGCCACTGATCTTCTCGATAGTAGAACGTCTCCGGTTGCCTCATGTGATAGAGCGTGTAGAGCTGCGTCTGGATGTCGAACAGCTCTTCCGGGTAGCGGATGTGTGATCGCAGATCCGGCGGCATACTGTCGAGTGGTAGGAAGATCCCCGGGAAGACCTTCGCGTACGTGGCGATGAGGGGATCGTTCGGATCAGCCACGTAGGGCTCCACGAGCCCATCGTACGCGTCAATCACCACCTTCACGCTATTCCGCATGTAGTTGGCGCCCTGTCGAGCCGGCTGGGCATAGGGGTAGCGATCGGTGATCGTATAGGCATCGAGGATCCACTTCAAACGCCCCTCGTCGGTAATGACGATGTACGGATCCGAATCCCACGCTAAGAATGGAAGCGCCTTCGCGGCGCGCTCCTGGACTCTCCGGTGATACAGGACGCGACTCTCGTTCGTGATGTCCTGGGACAGGAGGATCTTGAGCGAGCCGAATCGAGCGCTCAGAACCGCGCGGCGGAGCCACGACCGCGTCGGCACTCCACCGGTACCTTCGTACGTCGTGAAGATGTTCTCGTCTCCGGCGGGAAAGTCGAACTCCCGTTGCCGGGTGCTCACGAACATGTAGTCGTTGGATAGCTCGCCGAAGTAAATCTCCGGGCGCGTCACCTGGAGCGACACGGTGGAGACCGGGGGAAGATCCTTGATGAACAACACCGGCAGACCTTCGAGGGTGACCTGATTCACCGGGCTCAGAGTGAGTCCCATGCCGTGAGAGAACGTGAGGCGCTCATTGATGAAGTTGCGCGTCGGGAGGGCAGCGGAGTTGAGCTCTCGGGGCGAGAGCAAGACTTGCCGATACACACCGTCGATCCAGTATCGATCGTCGTCCACCGACACGAAGTCGTAGTACGTTCGGATCTCCTGCAGCTGGCCGAACGTCTGGAGGAGCGGATCCCGGTCCCAGAGCCGCACGTTTCGGATGGTCCCTGCATTGGCCTGGACGTCCTCGAGCGTGAGCGTCGCCTCTCCCGTGAGGTCTCGCACGACGACCTCGTCCAGGCCCCAGGCTCGGCGAGTAGCGGTGATGTGGTGCTCCAGCTGTGGCGTTTCTTTCACCAGCTCGTTTGGAAGGACGACCAGCCGCTGCATCGCTGCAGGCCCCAGGCTCCCCAGCACGGCGGACACCAGGAACAGGAGCGCAACGGCGATCCCGGTGTTCCGAGCCAGCCGCCGAGTCTGCGCGCCGACGAGCACGAGACCGGTACCGATGAGCGCCGTGATCCACGTGACGTGGAGCAGCGGGCGGCGCATGACCAGATCGGTGTAGCTCGCACCGAACAGCGGCCCCGTCGTCGAGTAGAGCAACTCCGGGAGGCTGACCAAATAGACGTTTGCTGCGGTTGCCAACAAGAACACGGCGACGAGGGCGGCCAAGTGACGCTCGGCGGAAGGCTCGATGGTGATACGGCGCCGCAGGATCACGATGTCTCGACGCAGGAGATAGAGCGGCACGACCATCAGGAGCGCCACGATCGTGAGCGCAAACACCAGCCCCAGGGCTGACGAGACCAGCGGAAGCGTGAAGATATAGTACCCGATATCCCGCCCGAACACCGGGTCGGTCTCGCCGAACGCGGTCTGCCGGAGGAAGCGTTGCACCACGAGCCAGCCGCCGGACGCGCCGAGACCCATCAGCAACGCGAGCACGAGCGCGATGGGCCAGGCGAGCCCCCGGAGGACCTGGGTGAGATCGATGCCAGGCTGACGCTCGCTGATCCGTAGCACCAGCGGGTCGGGCACCACCCCGCGCTGTGCCAGCCGCAGGTTGACGAAGAAAAACACAAAAGCGAGGAGCCCGACAGCCGACCCCAGCAGGAGCTTCGTCACCAAGGTCGTGAGGAACACGCTCTCAAAGCCCGTCGCCTGAAACCAATACCAGTCGGCAGCGAGGCGGACGAGGCTGGGGAGACCGGCCACCGCGAGGAAGAACGCGGCGACGAGCAGAATCACGAAAACGGGACCACGTCGCATACCGATAAGTGCCCGTGCGGCACCCGAGAAGCAAGCCCCCGAACGCCGCCACTTGCCGTGGGCGGTACCAGGGGTCAGATTCTCGCCCCGCTTCCGGGGACCTTTCGTCCGCGAAGAGCGGGCTGTTCCGCCACCGTGCGAGCAGTGTGATCTCGTCCACAGCGGCTCCACTGCACGACACTGGTGGCTCTAACATCAACTACGACAATGGGTTGCACTTCCTGTCCCAGCCCGTGTCGCCACACTTCGGAGGGTACCCACACCCCGGTACAAAAGTTGCTCATGTCTAGGGGCATGGATAGGGTCTCGATCACGCCGCTCTCATTCGAGCGATTCGCACCGATCCTCGGTGTGCGGGGCGCGCTACGGCTCCGCAGCTACATCGAGGACGCCCTCGAGCTCCTGGATGACCGCATCGTCTGGCATGTCAACTCGACCAGCAAAGGCGGGGGCGTCGCCGAAATGCTGCAGACGCTCCTCGGGTACGAACTGGGAGCCGGACTCGACGCCCGATGGCTCGTGATCGACGGGGACCCGGGTTTCTTCAAGCTCACCAAGCGCATCCACCACCGACTCCACGGGAAGAACGGAGACGGCGGACCACTGTCCAAGCGCGAGCGACGACACTACGCTGCCATCTCGCAGCGGAACGCCGAGCGCGTGACGTCGGTGGTCCGGCCGGGAGATGTCGTCATTCTGCACGATCCACAGACGGCTGGGCTCGCGCCGGCGTTGCGAGAAGCCGGCGCCTTGGTGGTCTGGCGTTGCCACATCGGAAGCGACAAGGTCAACGGCGCCCTCAAAGGCGCGTGGGAGTTCCTGCGGCCGCATCTGGAACACACGCACGCCTGCGTGTTCTCCCGCCGTGGGTACGTGCCGACCTGGCTGGGAATCCCAGCAGTCTTCATTATCCCACCGGCCATCGACGCCTTTTCCGTCAAGAATGAGCCGATGGACCGCGCCACCGCGCGCAGCATCCTCCGGCACATCGGACTCCTGGACGGGGCGACGAAGAACGGGAATCATCTCGACTTCACGCGGCTGGATGGCTCGTCCGGGCGCGTCGACCGGAAGGCCGAGATCCTGCAAACGGGACCAGTCCCGTCTTGGGACGTCCCGGTGGTCGTACAGGTCTCACGCTGGGACCCGCTCAAGGACATGCGGGGGGTGATGCGGGGCTTCGCCGACCGGATCGAGCATCTCGGCGACGCCCACCTCGTCCTGGCGGGGCCCGACGTCCGTGGTGTCACCGACGACCCCGAGGGCGCTCGAGTGTACGAGTCGTGCGTGGCACGGTGGCGCCGTCTCCCCGCTGCTGTTCGCGACCGCGTGCATCTGGTCTGTCTCCCGATGGAGGATGTGGAAGAAAACGCGATCATGGTGAACGCGATCCAACGCCACGCCGCCATCGTCGCCCAGAAGAGCCTTCATGAAGGGTTCGGCCTCACTGTCACCGAGGCCATGTGGAAGGGGCGCGCCATTGTGGCGAGCGCCGTGGGTGGGATTCGAGATCAGATCATGGACCGGCGACATGGCCTGCTGCTCCGCGACCCCCGGGACACCGGCGCGTTCGGCGACGCCCTGTCGCTGCTCCTGCGGAATCGCGCCCTGGCCCGCCGACTGGGCCGGAACGCACGCCGCCGCGCTGCGTCCAAGTTCCTCGGACCGCGGCAGCTGATGCAGTTCGTGGATCTCCTCTACAACCTCGAGCAGAAGAGGCGACCGAAGCGAGTGAGCGGTTAGTAGTTAGTGGTTAGTAGTCTGCAATTGAGCGCTTTCACTTCAGCAATCTCCCTCGGGCATTCGCCACCCGTTCTCGTTCCCACCAGCTGTGTTCCGGCATATCCTTTCAGGATGCCCGACTCGTTCGACGACGCAGTCGTGATCGTCACCGGCGCCTCGAGTGGCATCGGACGGGAGATCGCCCTGCAATTGGCTGAGCACCGGGCTCGGCTCGTCGTAGCGGCGCGGACCCAGGAGCGCTTGGAGAGGGTAGCTCAGGAGTGTCGCGACAGCGGGGCAAGCGTCCTGGTCGTTCCCACCGACATCACCGAGCCGGCACGGTGCGAGCGGTTGGTGAGCGAAGCGGTGCGCCACTACGGACGGTTGGACGCGCTGATCAACAACGCGGGGATCACCATGGCGTTTCGCTTCGAAGAGCTGGAGGACCTGGCGCTCGCGGAGCGACTCGTTCGCGTCAATTACCTCGGGAGCGTCTACTGCACGCATTTCGCCCTACCACATTTGAAGCGAGCGGCTGGCCGGATCGTCGGCCTTGCGAGCCTCACCGCGAGAACGGGCGTACCAATGCGGAGTCTCTACGCCGCCAGTAAGCACGCCATGGCGGGTTTCTTCGACTCCCTGCGGATCGAGCTAGGTGAAACCGGGGTGTCGGTGACAATGATCTATCCGGACTTCGTGGAGACAGAGGTGAGGGAGCGAGCCCTCGGCCCCGACGGAAGACCGGTGGGGATCAGGGCGCCGCGAGAACGTGGCTTCACGACCGCCGCGGAATGTGCCCGCATCGTTGTTCGAGCCGCTGCGGAGCGCCGGCGAGAGGTGATTCTCGGAGCGCGGGGGAAGATTGGTCTGTTCCTGAAGGCATTCTCCCCCTCGCTGGTCGACCGAATCGCGCGGCGAGCCATGGAGCACGTCCGGTTCACGTCGACGAAAACCGACGACTGAAGTGGGCGGTAGCTCTCCGGCCCTCTTGCCGCTTCTCCCCTTCCCCAACCCGGAACCCCGACATACCGTGTGAAGATGAAGCCAGTCGGGCGCCGTGACATCCTCGCGCTGGCCGTCGGCTTCGAGTCCGGTCTCCTCCTCGTGGCCGTCCTGCTGGGCTGGCTGTTGCGGGTGCATCCGCTTGCCCAGATCGAGGCGAACTGGTCCTCGCTGCTGATCGGAATTGCGGCAACGGCGCCGCTTCTGGTCGGTGCGTGGTGGAGTAGCGAAACGCGCTGGCGACCAGTCGCCCGTCTCCGTGCCGAGGTGGAGCGAACGGTGGTGCCACTGTTCGCGCAATGTTCGATGTTCGATTTTCTGATCATTTCCCTGCTGGCGGGACTGGGAGAAGAAGCGCTGTTTCGCGGTGTGATCCAAACGGCACTCGCCGGGAGTGTTCATCCCCTCGTGGCGCTCGTGGTGTCCAGCATCGCCTTTGGGCTGGCTCACCTCGTGACGCCTGCGTATGCGTTGCTCGCAGGACTCATCGGACTCTACCTAGGTCTGTTACACCTGGTGTCGCAGAATCTGTTCATTCCAATTTTCGTTCATGCCTTATACGATTTCGTGGCGCTTACGTACATTCTCGAGACACGACCGCTGGCGAGCGGAGACGAGTTCTCGTCTGGGTGAGGGAAGAGGATCAACAGGCGGGCGAACGGACTGGGGTAGTTTGGCGGAGGAAGGAATCCCGGGACGAACGGCATTCCGACGGTGACAAACGTCACAGGCCCTCCAGCTGCACGATGCTAGCTTAACGCGTGGTGGTGCTGGGCTACTGCCTTGCCTGCCCGAAGACTCTATCTCGGGAACAACATCATCGACTGGGCCGCACCGGCTAAGGAGTTTCGAGATGGCCATGTTTTCCTCCAAGGACAGTAACGCCAGCCTACCCGCAGCCCTCCGATCCAGCGGTCACGAGCCCGGCCTTTCGATCTTGGCCGCGGGCATCCGGGTCGTGGGTGAGATCGAGACGGATGGTGTGGTCAAGATCGAGGGAGAGGTGGAAGGCAGCGTGAGGGCGGATGGTCAGGTCCTGGTGGCGAAAGGTGGCGTCGTGAAGGGTGACATCTCGACGCGCCAGGCGGTTGTTGCAGGAGAGGTTCACGGCGCCATCTTCGGCGACGAGCGGGTGGAGCTGCAGCCCGGTTCGGTGATTGACGGCGACATCACGGCCCCCCGCATCGTCGTAGCAGAGGGAGGTCAGGTGAACGGGCATATCCGCATGGCCACCCCCCCAGCAAACGCCGCGCGCCAACAGGGAGAGAAGGACGGTGCCGGGAAGGGAAAACGGCCCAGCGGGCCGGGCCGCGAGCAGCCCTTCGAGCTGGCGGGATCATCGGGGCCCTCGGACAAGAAACTCACTCTCGACACCACACCACCTCCTTCTGCAACAGCCGGAGGAACCGGTAGCTGGGCCAAGAGAGATTGACAGGGGCAGGAGGGACAGACGAAGGTCGTGGCGGGCCGGCTTGTGAGGCACATCACCGCCGGCCCTGGCGGATCGCCGCAGCTTAGAATCACTTTCCGAGCCATACGCTTCGAATGAGCACCCGAGCGGGCGGGACGTTCGTCTCGCGGCCCCGCGCCTCGCGCGACAGGAGACCCATCATGATGGTACCGCACAAGCGCTTCGGCCCCAGGCTCAGCCGGCTCCTCTTCGCCCTCACCGTCCTCGCGGCGGGATGCGACCGTGGTGCCCGCGAACAGATGCAGCTGCAACTCGAACAGCTGCAGGCCATCTCCGGGGAGAAAGACAGTCTGTTGCAGCAAGTTGCGGAAAACGCCCGCCTCATGAGCGAGATCAGCGGAGAGTTGGCGAAGGTCCGAGACCAGGGAAGCGGGCTGGTGGTGTCACCGGAGTCTCCGATCCAGGTCGCTCGGGACAGCATCCTCGTGGCCATCAAGGAAGTCACGGATCGGGTGAACGAGAGTGAAGCGCGTCTCCGAGCCAGTCAGCGGCGGGTGCGGACCCTCACGGCACAGAACGACAGTCTGCGAAGCAGCATCGCGTCATTCGAAGCGACCATTGCCAACTTCCAGACGGTCATCGAGAACCAGAAAGTGACGATCCGGTCTCTCGCCAATCAGGTGAACAGCCTGATGGCGCAGAACCTGCGTCTCGCCGCTGAGAAGGCGGCGCTCAAGGACACGGTCGAGGCGCTCGAGGAAAAAGACAACACCGTCTACTACGTGATCGGCACGAAGAGGGAATTGCTCGAGAGAGGCATCGTCGTCGAGGAAGGAGGCAGCCGAGTGCTCTTCATCTTCGGGAAGCGCGGGAAGACACTCCGTCCGGCCCACGACCTCGACGAGAGCGAGTTCGTCGCCATCGACAAGCAGGAGGTGACGGAGATCCCCCTCCCCGATCCCGAGCGGAGATACCGCATCGCCTCCCGACAGAATCTCACCTATCTCGCCCAGCCACCCGATGGCGACGGGAAGGTGCAGGGTACGATCGAGATCACCTCACCAGGGCAGTTTTGGGAGACGTCCAGATTCTTGATCATAGTTGAAACGTGATGCACTTGAGTGGGGCGTAGTGAGGAGAGAGTGGATGCTCCCGCCAATGTCCTCCCCTTTCATGCCTCACTACTCCCCGCTCGCCAGCCATGCGGCGCTCAGCCGAGCGCGTCGATCCCATTCGCAATCGCGACCGCCAAGAGATGTTGATTCTCGGGGTCCGCCAGGAACACGAGCTCCGTCGGATTGGTGAGGAACTCCATTTCGACGAGGATGGCTGGCATCTCGGTCTCGCGGAGCACGGCGAAGTTCGCTTCTTTGATACCTCGATCCCGATGGGTAGGGAAGGTGGCCAGCATCGCCCGGAGGACTTGCGTCGCCGCCGATCGTCCTGCGGGAGAGCCGGGGAAATGGTACGCCTCCATGCCCCGGACCGCGGGTGTGGCCGCCGCGTTGGCGTGAACGCTCACGAACAAATCGGCATCCAGGCGGTTGGCGAACGCGGCACGAGCTCGGGGGTTCAGCGTGCGATCTCGCCGCCTGGCCATCACCACCCAGTGACCGCGCGCTTCCAGCTCCTCTTCCAGGAGGCGCGCCACCGGGAGATTCACGTGTTTCTCCGCCAGGCGAAACGGGACGGTCCCGATCGCACCGGGGTCAGCCCCACCATGCCCTGCATCGACGCAGATCTTTACGGCGAGCCCTCCTCCACCTGCCGCTCCAGAGTCGGATAGGCGACCCCCAATTGCTCGAGGTACGTATCGAACCGTGCCTCATCGAAATAGAACTCTCGCAACGCCGGTCGGAACCGCTCCATGGTTTCGCGATTCAGGTGGATCGCCGGTTTGTCCTCGGCGGAGATGAACGGCGTATACGTCACATCCTTCGTCTGCTCGTCTCTGAAATACCGCCATGCCTCATCGACGACTTGGGGTTCCACGAACAGCTCGAGCGCCGTGCGGGCCAGCACCCTGGCGCCGTGAACCGCGCCTCTGTGGGCTATAGGTGTGGCCATGGCGACGGCGTTGGCCCAGTGGTGGCCTGGTAGGCCGGGGATGTTGGACGGGAAACGGAGCGTGACCGTGGGCACTGTCCACGAGATGTCGCCGATGTCGTCGGACCCGCCACTTCTGGGAGGATCAGATGGTGCACCGAGCTCGGCCAGCTCGGTCGCCAGGCCGCTATCCGCGCTCCCCACGCTTCGTTGGACGGCCGTTGCCAATTCCTGATCCGCCTCACTCCATTCGGGAAGCCCCACGGCCTGAATATGCTCGTACGTCTTCTCGGCGATCACCTTGCTGAAGTGACGCGGCCATGCCGAGCCGAGGATGCGATGGCTCATCTTGGTGTCGGTCATGAGCGCGGCGCCCTTCGCAATATCGACCGCCCGGCCGTAGTTCTCCTTGATGTGGTCGTAGTCCATCTCGCGGAGGAAATACCATACGGACGCACGGGGCGGCACGACATTGGGCTGGTCGCCGCCGTCGGTGATGACGTAGTGCGAGCGATGGACCGGTCGGAGATGCTCCCGCCGGAAGTTCCAGGCGATGTCCATGAGCTCCACAGCGTCCAGCGCGCTGCGTCCACGCCACGGTGCTCCGGCGCCGTGGGCCGCTTCCCCTTCGAAGGTAAACTCCACGGAGACGAGGCCGGTGCCCCTGCCCCGTCCCCACGACACACTCAGGTTGTTGCTGACGTGGGTGAATAACACGGCATCCACGTCCTCGAAGAGGCCGTCCCGCACGAAGTAGGCTTTCGTACCGAGGAGCTCCTCGGCCACACCGGGCCAGAGAACGATCGTTCCCCGAAGCCCCTGTCGTCCCATGACCGCTTTGAGCGCCAGCGCAGCGACGACGTTCACCGCCTGCCCGGAGTTGTGCCCTTCGCCGTGCCCGGGGGCACCCTCGACGATGGGGTCGTGGTACGCCACCCCCGGCTTCTGGCTGGCCTTGGGGATCCCATCGATGTCGCTCCCGAACGCGATGACCGGACGCCCCGACCCCCAGCGCGCGAACCAGGCCGTGGGAATCCCGGCGATCCCTTCCTCGACGGTAAAGCCACTGTCCCGCAGCATCCCCACCAGGTAGCGCGAGGTCTCGAATTCCTGAAAACCGAGCTCCGCAAAGCTGAAGATCTTGTCGACCATCACCTGGGTGAGCTTGGCCCGGGCATCGACCTCGGCGACGACCTCGTCAAAGAGGGCTTGGAGGCGACGATCGCTTTCGGCGGGCTGCTCCTGGGCGAGTGCGGGCGCTACGAGCAAGAGGCACGAGAGAGAGATCGCGTACACGGAATTCATGGTTATTCACACCCGGTTGCGGCTCAGAGTGAGGGCCGCGGGACGTCGGCGGCCGAGGGAGCATTCACGAGGCAAGATGCCTGTTGGCGCTGAACGGGCAAGTCGGAAGACGGTGCACCATGCCGACTCGCACCAAGACTGGTGGAGACAGCCCGCAATTCCCAACGAACCGGGTCGGGAACTACATGGCCCGTGGGAGAGACGGGCCAAGAGCACGGACTTCCACGTCGGAAACGGGCCAATCGGGGAGGTCGAACACAGCCTGACGTTCCTCCATCTGGAAACTCTCTCCCGGGCGCAATCGCTCGACGGGTCCGTGGATCTCCATCTCGAGATAGGAGTATCGATCCGAATTGTACACCTCCGTCACACATCCGTGGCCGTACTCGGCACCCGGCCAGAAGGGTACTCGCTTGCGGTATCCGACGAGGCCATGGCCCGCGACTTGGATCACCCCCAGCATCCAACCCTCGACGGCGTCGACTCCAAACTTGAATGCGGACGGTTGATTGCACTCCACGACGGCGACAGTGCCCAAGTCGCTCACAACCGCATCCCGTAACCGGCTCGAGTCCCCTTCATTTGCGAACGTCTTTACGCCTCCCGGGTACGGTGACGCCGGATTGACCGGCAGATACACTTTCCCGGGTCGTGCCACCATGCTCACGTCCCAGGCGCCCCAGCCGACCTCGTTTATCGAAGCGTTGGTGAGGCGGTGGATGACGCGCCACTCGTCATCGGACGAAGAGAGCACCACGGTGCGCGTGATGCGCATTCCCGTTTCACGACACACGGGGCTGACCATGCTCACCTGCACCCGCTCGTGGGTGGCTTGATCGATCGCCAGGTCGTAGGGGCCGCTGTCGAGATCGAGAAATGGGAGTTCGTCGGTCCAGCGGGATTGCGGCGCGAGCCACGTCTTGTCGCCTCCCCACGGCGGAAACCCCAGTTCTCTCTTCCTCGCGCGGACCGCTCCGTCGCGTCCAACGTGCTCGACGATGCCTTCTCGCTCTGGCTGGGTGAAGGCAAGGTCGAGTCCTTGCCACTTCATGCCCATGATGCGACCGCCGACCTGTGGAACGAGTACCAGCTCGAGAGGCCCTCGTCGGAGGTGCCACGACTCCCACCCTTTATGGCTGGCGCGTTCGAGCTCGACACGCATGCCCAGGTTGCGCACGCTAGTGTCCACGCCTGCCGAGTGCCCGATCGAGATTGAACGCCGAGCTGATGAGCGCTAGGTGTGTGAATGCCTGCGGGAAGTTCCCGAGGGCTTCCCCGGTCGGACCGGTTTCCTCGGCAAACAGGCCCAGATGGTTCGCATACCCCAACATTTGCTCGAACATCAGGCGGGCCTGGTCCAACCGGTCCGAATCCACCCGTCCGGCCCGGGTCAGTGCCTCTACCAGCCAGAATGTGCAGATGTTGAATGTGCCTTCCTCGCCTCTAAGGCCATCAGCAGTCTCGTCCACGTTGTAACGGTATACCAGACTGTTGGACAGTAGGCCTCCCAGGTGTGGCGGCTGGCAGATGGCGTCGAGCGTCTTCACCATGCGGGGGTCGCTGGGAGACACAAAGAAGACCAGCGGTAGCATCAGGTTCGCCGCATCGAGAGAGTCGCTGCCGTAGTACTGGACGAAGGCCTCGCGCGTGGGATTCCACCCACATCGCATGATCTGCTCGTAGATCTCGTCGCGCACGGCCAGCCACCGTGGTCGATCCGCCGGAAACGATCGCTTATCCGCCAGGCGAATCGCCCGATCCAACGCCACCCACGACATCAGCTTGGAGTAGACGAAGTGTTGCTGTCCTCCACGGACCTCCCAGATCCCCTCGTCTGTCCGGTTCCAGTTCTCAGAGACCCAGTCCACTAGGCGTCGCAGCGCCGTCCACAGGTCATAGGAGATGGGAGCCCCGTACTTGTTGTAGAGGTAGACGGAATCCATCAACTCGCCGTAGATGTCGAGCTGCAGCTGGTCGTACGCCCCATTCCCCACGCGGACAGGCCGGGACCCACGGTATCCCTCGAGGTGACCGAGGGTCTCCTCCGTGAGTTCGTGGCGTCCATCGATGCCGTACATGATCTGGAGAGACCCGTCGGGATTGAGCTCCTGACAACGGGCTTCGAGCCAGTGCATGAACGCCGCCGCTTCTTCGGTGAACCCAATGCGCAGGAGCCCGTAGAGCGTGAATGCGGCATCGCGGATCCAAGTGTAGCGATAGTCCCAGTTGCGCTCGCCGCCGATCCCCTCCGGGAGACTGCACGTCGGTGCGGCAACGATCGCGCCAGTTGGCTCGTAGGTGAGGAGCTTCAGTGCCAAGGCCGAGCGGTAGACCGTCTCGCGCCACCGCCCCGTGTATGTGCATTTGGACAGCCAGCGACGCCAGTAATCCACCGTCTGTTTGAACAGCTCGAAGGCCTCGGTCTCCGACACCACGAGGCCGCAGCCCGCACCGGGCTCGGTCTCACGCCACACCATGGCCGTGGCCTCACCCTCACGCAGCGTCACCTCGCCGACGACACCATCGCCGTGTCTCTCGAGTGGCACGGCGGTGACGAGGGCAAAGCTCTTCCCCGGCCCATCGAAACACGCACCCTGTTCCGTGATCGTCGTACGATGAGTGTCTCGGGCGTAGTTGAACGCGGGTTGACAGTCCACCCTGAACGCCATGGAGCCGCGAACAACCTCGACGCGCCTGACCACCCAGTGATGACCGGGGGCCCCACGGGCTACTCCAGCAGGCATGAAATCCGTTATCTGTCCCACGCCATCCGGGCAGAGGAAACGCGTCACCAGAATGTTGGTATCTGGCCAGTAGAATTGCTTGCATTCGGGCGAGCTATGGGACGGCGCGATCTTGAATCGGCCCCCTTTGGCATCATCCAGGATGGCGGCAAAGACGCTCGGGGAGTCGAAGTGTGGACAACACATCCAGTCGAGGGATCCATTCGTCCCCACGAGGGCCGCGGTATGCATGTTGCCGATGATTCCGTAGTTCTCGATGGGCAGATAGGCCATCGCTTTTCCTCCCACCACGGTCTTAAGGTTGGGGTAGGGCGCTCCCTTGACGCGCGACCGCTCTCTCTGACTCGCGAGCAGCGGATGGCGAAGAGCGCGTGCTAGTCGGATACGGTTTTTCGCTGCCGCTGGGATCCTATGCCGCCGCATTCAGGACAGCAGTGCACGTCCAGGACTATCCCCCCCAGCCCCGGATCCATGTCGGCCATGTCTTCGGCGTTCCTCGGCTCCACGACCTTGGCAGCGTGTCTG
>JBDHDH010000058.1:0-22443 GCA_039591615.1 Gemmatimonadota bacterium
CGTCGCAGCAGCCGATTGCCCGCGACGAACTCGGCGTCCGGGCCCTCGTCGAAGCCGGCATCGACGACCTCGGCATCGAGGTAGGTGTAGTTCAGCTGCGCACGAAACTCGCCCCGGAACATCTCGAACCCCAACTCCACTCCCCGTGAAGAGGCTCTTGCAATGTTGAAGTAATTGGGATCGTCCGGCTCGGCCGTCACGAACGTGAACTGGATGAGATCGTTGAAATGCTGATCGAAGAACGCCCCCGTGAATCTGAGGCCGACGGCCGGAAGTGTCTGCTCCACGCCAACCTCCCAGCTGACGGAACGCTCCGGCGCCAGATCGGGATTGCCTCGAACGAAGCCACTCGCGAAGGCCTCGAAGAACGTGGGCTCCTTGATGCCCGATCCCACCGACGCGCGAAACCGGGTGTTCGTACGAGCAATGCGGTAGGTGGTCCCGCCACGGAACGTGGCCGAGGTTCCGTATTGGTCGTTGTCCTCCACACGGCCGCCGAGGTTCAGCGCCACATCCCCCAGCTCCACGAGGGCCTGGCCGTACACCCCGCGGTTCCAGCGCTCCGCCTCGAACCGCCCGCTCGAGTTGCCGAACTCGCTCAGCGATTCGGTGACACTGCGCTGCGTTTCCTGCTCCAGCTCTCCACCGACGGTGAGCAGCACGGCGTCGTGGGCATAGATGTTGAACCGCGCATCGGCACTGGTCCGTCGTAGATCGTCCTGGCTGACGAACCCGAAGAAACCCAGGGTATCTGCCGGGCCGTCGGCGAGGTCCTCACTGCCAGCGTCTTGTTCTACAATGCCGAACTGGACCCTGGCCTCGAGCAGATCCGTCAGGAACCGCCCCACGTTCACGCCGATAACGAGAGCGTCGCCGAACCGAAAGGCATTGGAGTCGACGAGGTTCCCGGCGCCGTCGGTGGGAAAATGGAACGTGTTGTCAGCGTAGCGTACCGCGATGGAGGCGTCGGTTCGCTCGTCCGGTGCCAGCTTCGCCGTGCCGCTGAACACCGTGTTCTCATGCGCGTTGTTGAAGGCATATGCTCCGTCGGTAGTGAAACGCGAAAGAGAAAGAGCATAGCCGGCGCGCTCGGCCCCACCGGAGACCTGCCCGTCCCACCGCCACGAGCCGTACGTCCCCCCGCGCACGGACACGCTGGCCCGAGGCGGACCGCGGCCATCGCGCGTGAAGATCTGGACGACGCCGGTCATGGCATCCGAGCCGTAGAGCGCGCTCCCGGGGCCACGGACGATCTCGATGCGCTCGATATTGTCGGTGGTGAGCGTGGAGAAATCGAACTGCCCTCCCGGCTCGTTCAACTGAACACCGTCCGCGAGAACCTGGACGAAATTGGACTCCCCGCCGCGCAGAAAGAGCGAAGCGATGCTTCCGAAAGAGCCGCTCTGGACCACATGGAGGCCCTGCACGCTCCGGAGCGCATCGAGCACGTGATCGATTCCTTGAACCCGCAGATCTTCGCCCCACAGGACGGTGACGGACGACGAAAGTCTCGATGTCGACTGGGGTATGCGGGTGGCGGTCACCACGACAGGATCCAGCTGCGTCGTGTCAGCCGGCTCCTGAGCGACGGCAACGCCGGCCGTGAGGCTGATCGCGATCCCGAGAAAAAGGCGGCGGTACGACATGGAACTCCCTCCGATCGGTGATCCTCGGCCGCCCACCGCGACCGAAGATCGGTAGAACACGTCGGCCAAATGCGTCGCGGGTTGGATCAACCAGACGCAGGCGAGAGGGAGTGGCGAGTGCCAACAAAAAACCCCGCGCCCTCCCCTCGAAGGCCGCTTGCGGGATGATCGGCTGACACAGGTCTCCTGGCTCGAGGCCGCCTCACTCGCCTTCCCAGGGGATAACCCCAGTGGCAACGTGAGTGGGCGTTACCGAGCGTGCGCTCGGATCCTCTCACAGTGGCGGGGCCGCGCCGGACTCTCACCGGCTTCCGAGATGCCACCAGCCGATTCCGTTTTCTTGGATCTACATTCTATCGATAGCGAGACGATGCGCAAGGAGGTGCGGGGTCACGGATGCGAGACCCCTAAACTCGCCATCCGCTCCCTCGCATCCTCCACAACCACCTGAAGCTCGGGATCCGCGTCGCCCCAAAGCTCGATTGCTCGCTGGTAGTGATGGCGTGCGGCCTCTACATCTCCCATCCGCTCGGCGATTTCGCCCCGTCGTATGTGGGAAGGTGCGAGGTAGATGAGGTCGTACACGTTGGTGTGCTGGAACGAGCCGAACCATCGCAGTGCTTCGTCGAACCGTCCTGCCTCTTCCAGAAGCACGGCCCGGAGATAGCGCTCGTACGACTGTGAGAGAAACGGCGATCCCGTGGCGGACTGATGCCAGATCTTCAGCTGGAAGTCGTCCGCGTGCTGAATGGCCGCTTCACGCCGTCCCGCCCGCCGATCCACCGTGGCCGCGATCGCGTTCAACATGTCGGGGACGAGAGAACCCGACCCGGGAGGAGCCGGAAGTGCCCGGAGCTCGCTGGAACGGGACTCGGCCAACAGCTCGTCTCCCAGTACGGCATTGACGAGGGCCAGCAAATACGCCTTGAGGTGTGGGTGGAGGCCATCATGCACCGAGAACCAAACAGCGGGCGTCGCACTCCGGGGTACGGCCTGTGCAGCGAGGCGCTGAAGTCGCCCACGATAACCCTCGAGCACCCTTGGCTCGGCGGGCCGCAGCGGGATCACCGACAACAGCGCGCCGTACTCGATCGCACTCGCGGGATCGATTGCTGCGAGCGCGTCGAGCTCGGCCATTCCCCGTCGCCAACGCCCCTGGGCGACAAAGAGATGGGCCAATACGCCGTGGCCGTACGACTGCATTTCGACCGCTCCGGACCTTCCGACCACGATCCGGGCAATCTCGATGGCGGCGTCGAGATCGCCCAGGAACGATCCCACACTCCACATGATCTCTGACAGCACCTCATCCGTCGCACCGTTCAACAAACCTCTGACCCGTGCTCTTTCCACCGGGTCGTCTCGCGTGAAGGCCATGAGCGCTTGCATCTCGAGCGTACGATCGCCTTCGGGCACCAGCTCGATGACCTTCTGCGCCATCGAATCGAGGCCGGCGACGTTGCCCGCCGCCACATCCACTCTGGCGAGGTGAACGAGCGCGGCGGACTGGTCCGGATCCAACCGTCGCACGCGCTCCCAGACTTCCCGGGACTCTCCCAGAGACTTCCCCAGCCGCGGGCCGAAATGAAAGAGTGTCTCACCGAGCTGCGACCACGCCTCGAAATCCTCCGGGTATGTGCCCACGATAGATCGATAGAGCCGCTCGGCTTGTTCGGCATCCCCTATGCGGGCCGCATAGAGCGCTTCCATGAGGCGGCGATCACGCTCCGAGAGCCGTTCTCCGAAGCGCACAGCCTGTTCCGCCGCATGCCGGGCGAGGTCGGCTCGAATCAGCCAGTCGGCGGCGACGCTCAGCTGATACCACGCCAGCGCAAACGTGGAATCGGCAGCCACTGCGTCCTGAAAGGCGGCGGCGGCCTCCGGAAATCGCGCCGCGCGGAGGTCTCTCACGCCGTTGAGATAGGACTTGAGGGCCGGCAGCGAGCTCGTCGTGACGACGGCGATCTGGGTAAGTCGGGCTCCACCGGTTGCGCTCTGCGCCGCGAAGAGCTGCGCCGCCATGTCGTCCACCAACTCCAGGACTTCCTCGGCTCCTCCCTCGGCGGACGCATGGGCGATGGCTTCTGAGCGCTGTCCGGCCTCGTAGAGAGAGGCATCCAGTCTCAAACGCCCACCCACCTCCACGATGTTGCCGAGGACGTAGAGCCCGGCACCGAAGCCGCTGGCGATAGGCCGCGCGCGCTCCGGGTCCAGTATCCCACCCTCGCGAGCCACCATGCTCAACACCGCCCGGGGGTCGACGCTCCGCCAGTTCCCGGCGCCGTCGAGCTTGGTGCTCAAGAGGTCAACCATACCTTCACCGAGATACGCGAATTCGTCGGTCCCTCGCACCGTAAAGGGGAGCACCGCGATCCGGGTGCTCGTGCCTGCGGCGGTGGGGGTGCCTCCGTCGCCGCGCAGCATGAGACCGGCAACGACAACAAACACCAAGAGGAGGATCGGTCCCGCGATGGCCGCGACGTTCCGTCGCCAAGCGGCCGGTTGCGGAGGCTTGCCCATCAGCGAATCACGAAAAGCGGTCGCGTCAGACCACCGATCCTCCGGCGACCACGCTAAAGCCCGTTTGAGACTCTGACAGAGGTCGCTGGGAATCCCCCCCCAGTCCAACTCTTCGAGGTCGGTGGGCGCGGGCCACCGACGACCCGTGAGGCACTCGTAGAGGACGATCCCGACCGCGTAGATGTCGGTCCGCGGTGTCGTCTCCCTGCCTGCCGCCTGCTCGGGCGGCATGTAGCCGGGGGTTCCCATGGCAGCCCCCGTCACCGTCAGGCCCTGGCCTGCAGCGCTCACCGCGCGAGCTATTCCGAAGTCCGCCACAACGGCATGGTTCCCCGATGCCGAGAAGAGGATATTCGCCGGCTTGATGTCTCGATGAACGACTCCCCGACGATGGGCGTACTCGAGGGCGCTCAGGATGTCGACGGCGATCTGTACGGCTTGATGCGTCGGGAGGGCCTCGCGGACCATGCGGTCGTACAGGGTGTCGCCCTCCACGTACGGCATCACATAGTAGAGGAGGTCGTCAGCCGAGCCCGAATCGTACAGGGGGAGGATGTGCGGATGCTGTAATCCTGCGGCGATCTCGATCTCCCGCAGGAAGCGTTCGGCACCGAGGGTGACGGCTAGATCGGGCCGGAGGACTTTGATGGCGACCTTCCGACGGTGTTTCACGTCCTCCGCGAGGAACACCAGCGCCATCCCCCCGATCGCCAACTGTCGCTCTACGGCGTAGCGGCCAGCCAGAGCCGTGCGCAAACGATCCAATACTCGGGGCGATCGCGGGTGCGCCGTCGCGACAGGGCCACCCTCCTCATGGGCACGCAGCAGCAGCTCCACCTCGCGCTGCAGCGCCGGGTCGCCACCGCACGCCGCCGCAAGGAACGCGTCGCGCTCCTCGGCCGGAAGTTCCAAGGCCGCGTGAAACAGACCCTGGACCCGCGCCCAACGTTCGGCGCTCAAGGAGTAATCGGGCAATCGACTGCTCCGCTTCCACCTCAGGTTTCAGAAGAACCTACGACGCAATTCCTTCGACAAGAAGAGGGCACGGGCGGTCACGAACGGGGGACAGGCTGATCCCGAAGGAACGAACGGACAAGTGGGGGTGGCTCGGCAGGTAAGCTCATCCGATCTCGTCGATGACACGCTGCAGCGCCTCACGTGCTCTCCGGCGCCATTCCACCACCGGGGACCCGCCAAGGTCCCACAGCGCCAGTGCCGTGCCGTAACGATACGTGGCGTTTCGGAGGTCCCCCTCACCTTCGGCGATGACCCCCAATTCGAACGACGCCCGAGCGGTGTAAAAGCCAATCCAATTGTGAGGGGGTGCGAGAGACCTATAGAGCGGGGCCGCTTCTTCCGACTTGCCACGAGTTCGGAGAATCTCGGCCAGATGAAAACGCATGGCCGGTTCCGGGTGCGATGCGAGCACGTTGCTCGAGTGAATGGTCCACAGGTCGAACGCCGTACGAGCCGATTGCTCCGCACTCGTGAGATCCCCGCGCCGCACGGCGAGTCGGGCATCGATGTCCGCTGCCAGCGATCCGGTCCAGTCCCACGGAGTGGTTCCTTGCGGAAGGGCGCCGAAGGCCCGACGCCATTGGCTCGCTACGGTCGTGTCGCCGAACGTCGCGTGGTAGGCGGCTACTGCCCATGCAGATTCCCAAACCCGCGCCCGACTGTTCAAGAGATCTCCCAGTGAATCTGCCGGCGCGTAGGCAGTCAGCTCCCCCACAGCCCGCGAGGCAGCCGCCGAATCCCCCACGCCCGCCAGAAGGGACGTGACGAAGAAACCATTCACCGCCGAACGGATTACCTCGAGCTGCCCGCCCCGGACTAACGAATCGTTCTCCGCAACTCGTCCCTCCGCGAACCAGAGCTGAGTACGCGCCCCCAGCCCGACGCGTTGATGGAACACCGGCATCGTGTCGACCAGCAACTCGGCGAGGAAGCGTTCCGCGAGGTCAGGGCGAGCCGTCCGAAGATCCCGCAGCACCGTGGTGACCACCGGGATCGGCTGCGACGCCAGCGACCGAAGCAAGCCATCCTGCGCGGAATCCGATGCATCGAGGACTCGGGCCGCCCCCACGGTGCCGGCGGCATATGCGCTGGTCGTGTCGATGGCCGCGATCCTGGCGATACTCCGATCGAGCAGATCGTCGTCACCCCGCCATGCCGCGAGGCGGGCCAGTGAGACGTTGGCCAGGGGGTCCAGCGAATCCACGGCCAGCACGCGCTGGTACGCCGCCACCACGTCATCGGCGCCCTTGCCCATCTGCCAGCCATAGACCAGCGTCGTGTAGGCGAGTCCTCGACGCGCTTCGAGATCGAGCGAGTCGATCTCGAGGGCCCGTCCGAACAACGAGGCGGCGCTCGACCCATCGGTGTCGTCGAGGGCTCGGTACGCCTCCACCAGCAGTCGGTTCCGCACGCTCAGCCGGCCCCGGTGCCGCATGGCGCGATCGATGATCTCTCGTAGGCCGGTGTACGGCTGTGCGTTCTGGAACAGCACCCACGAGCGGCTCTTGAACTGCTCGAGGTGTGCCAGGGCAAACGTGGAGTCCAGCTGGACCGCCCGCCCAATGGCTTCTTCGGCCTCGGCGTACCGACCGCGGTACGACAAGCTTCTTGCCAAGAGGTAAGCCTTCATCGCTTCGATGTCGTCAGTGGCCAGCGCCTCGATCATCGGCACGGTCGGCAGCGAGTCACGCTCCCACACGGCGACGACGATGTCGAGCGCGAGGCGATTGATGGCCGTCCCCAAGCTCTCGGCAGCCACGGAAGAGCGCAGCGTGGTCCGGAGGCTGCCATCTCGTTCGTAGAGCCGTGCCGAGACCACCACCCGTCCTCCCGCCGCAGTGACCGATCCCAGCACCACGCGGGACGCCAACATGCCCTCGGCGAGGGCCAGCGCCTCATCGAGCTCGGGCACTCTGAGAGGGTCGTTGCCGCTCCGCAGCCGGCGCCACGCCGATCCTGGGTCCGCCACCCGGATCCCCACCGTGCCGTCCAGCGCCGCGATGAGCAAATCGGGTACGCCCTCGCCGAGTGCGCTCGCCTCCGTGCCGCTCTCGCGAAACGGAAACACCAGGAGGTCTGCCGAGCCTTCACTGGCCCGCACGGCGAGAGGACGGAGCACGGCAAGGCCTATGATCACCGCGATGACCAGGAACGCACCCACTCCGATCAGCACGTGGGCGAGGGGGACCCGACGTCGCAACCCTCTCATATGCTCGACCGACGCCCGGAGCCTGCCGCTCTTGCGTGCTGCGAGGGCTTCCGCGAACGCCACCGCGCTCGAGTACCGATCAGCAGGGGTCGGATCGAGCGCTCGACGTAACACGTCGTCGATCTTGGGAGACAGCTTCGGTCGTATGGGTGCCAGCGGGCGCACCTCACTCGTGAGCTGACGCGCGAGGATTGCCTTCGGGGTGGGTCCCGTGTGAGGCGGCTCCCCACCCAACATCTCATACACGACACACGCCAGCGAGTAGATGTCGCTTCGAGCATCCGCGGGCAGTCCGGTTGCTTGCTCGGGGCTCATGTAGGCGGGAGTCCCGATAGCGATTCCCGTCGCCGTGAGCGCACTGGTATCCGCCGCGTCCAGGGCACGCGCCACGCCGAAATCGGCCAGGATGGCGCCACCAGGTGAGAGCAGAATGTTCTCCGGTTTGATATCCCGGTGCACCACACCGCGACTGTGGGCGTAGCTCAACGCGTCACCGATTTCCCTGGTGATCTGCACGGTGTCTTCGACCGGCAGCTGTTTCTCCCGATTCAGGCGCTCGCGGAGCGACTCACCTTCCACGTACGGCATGACGTAGTACAGGAGTCTGCCGGTCTCTCCCGAGTCCAGGAGCGGGAGTATGTGGGGATGGGACAGACGGGCCGCGATCTGGATCTCTCGCAGGAACCGCTCGGCCCCGACAGCAACTCCCAGCTCCGGTCGGAGCACCTTCATGGCGACCTTGCGCTGGTACTTCAGATCGTCGACCAGATACACGCTGGCCATCCCGCCGCTGCCGAGCTCGCGCTCGATG
The DNA here is from genome assembly GCA_039591615.1 of Gemmatimonadota bacterium. Lineage (GTDB taxonomy): Bacteria > Gemmatimonadota > Gemmatimonadetes > Gemmatimonadales > GWC2-71-9 > JBDHDH01. Next base: position 8,204 of record JBDHDH010000058.1, read on the forward strand.
ACGTAGCGGTGGGCGAGAGCCGCCTTCAGGCGGTCGAGGGGGCTGGCGGGTTCAGGCATGGACGGCCGCATCTCGGCGGCATTCTTAAGATGAAGCGTGAGGAAGGTTGAGGCCAGCGAACGGGAAAAATCGACCCGGGACTACGCCGAGGTCCCTTCTCCTCCGGAGGACCCTGGTCGAGGGCCACACTGTCGGCTACCAGCGTTTCAAGGCCTCGGTGCATCCTGCGCTCGCCTCCCATACGTGCTTTTGCTTATCGCCTTGCTGCGATCTATGTTAGACACGTGACCGGCACACTCCGAGGAGGCCCATGCCGGTCACGGCAAAGCTGTCCAGGAAGTTCTACGAGACCTTCGGCGACGAGATCGCGAACGAGTTGGTGGACTGGTTCAATCAAGTGGACGCCACGTACCGCTCGGAACTCCGGGAACTCAACGAGCTCAACTTCGCCCGCTTCGACGTCAAGCTGGAGCAGCGAATCGCCGAGGTCCGGGGAGATATCGCGTCGGGCCTGAGCGAACTCAAAGCAGAGCTCGTCAAGTGGATGTTCGCCTTCTGGGCAGGCACGACGATCACACTGCTGGCAACGATGATCGCCCTGATCAAGCTCTAGCAGGACGCCGGATAGCCCGCAGGGAGTGGCCTACCGCGGGACCTCCCAATACTTCCACCTTCAGACCGATCCACCTTGTCACCACAGCCCAACTCACGCTCACGGCGTCCTTCCGTCTTTTTCAAGTGGGCTGGCGCGTATTTGATCCTTCCTGCGGGATCTCGATGGCATCAAGGGCGAAGCCATCGACCATCATCCGGAGGTGTCCCCCCGTTGCGTACCCAACCGCGCCGAGGCGACCTTATGGGCATGGCTGCGCCGTACTACTCGGCCGACATGGTTCGCGCCCTCCCCGACGACGGCAACCGGTACGAGACGGTGCACGGCGAGTTGCTGGTGACGCCGGCACCGACGGCCTGGCACCAGGAGGTGATCGACCGCCTCCGCGCAACACTTCGTGCCTATCTCCAGCGACACCCGGTCGGCCACCTGTTTTCAGCTCCCGCCGACATCTCTTGGGGAGCGGACACTCTCGTCCAGCCGGACCTTTTCGTGGTGGATCCCGCAGAGGCTCGAACGATGGACTGGCAGCAGATGAAGACGCTTCTCCTCGTCGTGGAGGTGCTCAGTCCGTCCACCGCTCGATTCGATCGCTTCGCCAAGCGCCGGCTGTATCAGGAAGTGGAGATCCCTGCGTACTGGATGGTGGATCTCGAGAAACAATCCATTGAAGTGTGGACGCCCCAGAGAACGTTCCCCGTGGTTGAGCGGGAGCGGGTTGTGTGGGCTCCAACCGGGGCAGGGGAACCTCTGCAGATCGATCTCGCGAACCTGTTGCGAAAGCCCCGTCTCTAGCTCCCGGGCGTCGGTGGTACGAATCCGTTCCAAACCGCGCCCAGCCTGCTCACCTCTCACCGGCCCGAGCATCTGGAGTCGAGGGCTCGTTTGACGCATCCCCGGATTGAACGATCTTTCCGGTTACGACAACTTGAAGCCTGACACCCAAGCGCCAGACGCCTGCAAGCACCGCACGCGCGGACGGCACCAATGACACGAACCTTGATCAAGAACGGCACGGTCGTCACCGCGAGCGACACCTACGCGGGCGAGATTCTCGTGGACCGTGAGACCATCAGACTCATCGGTACCGAGCTCGACGTAGCTGCCGACCGTGTGATCGACGCCGCCGGCAAGTACTTGATTCCCGGCGGTATCGATGTGCACACGCACTTGGATATGCCATGCGGCACTACGACCTCATCAGACGACTTCGAGACGGGGACCATCGCCGCCGCGTTCGGGGGAACCACCTGTATCGTCGACTACGCAACGCAGTTCCGCGGCGAGACACTGCATGGGGCTCTCGAGGCGTGGATGAACAAAGCCGAGGGAAAGGCAGCGATCGACTACGGATTCCACATGATCGTGAGCGATCTGAACGACCAGATCGAGCAGGAGATGGACGCCCTGGTGCAGGAAGGGGTCACGTCGTTCAAGCTCTTCATGGCCTACCCCGACCGGCTCATGCTCGACGACGCTGCCATCTTCCGCGCGCTCCTGCGGAGCGGCGAGAACGGCGGGCTCATCTGCATGCACGCGGAGAACGGGTCGGTCATCGACGTGCTGGTCGAACGCGCCAGGGCCCAGGGACATACCGCACCCAAGTACCACGCCCTCACCCGTCCTGCCCGGGCCGAGGCCGAGGCGACGTACCGGGCCATCGCACTGGCTGAGATGGCGCGTGTGCCCATCTACATCGTGCATCTCTCGTCAGGCGAGGCCCTGGAGGTCGTCGCCGAGGCGCGGGATCGTGGCCTTCCCGCCTACGCCGAGACCTGTCCCCAGTATCTCTTCCTCGAGTACGAGTGCTACGAAGAGCCGGGGTTCGAGGGTGCCAAGTACGTCATGAGCCCCCCGCTCAGGCCGCACACGTCCCAGGATGCTCTCTGGCGGGGTCTCGCGGGCAACGATCTCCAGACGGTCGCAACCGATCACTGCCCCTTCTGCATGAAGGAACAGAAGGAACTGGGCAAGGACGATTTCTCGAAGATCCCGGGCGGCGCACCGGGCATCGAGACGCGGATGAGCCTCATGTACGACGGCGGCGTGCACCGGCGGCGGATCAGCCTGAACCGCTTCGTCGACCTCACCGCCACGACTCCGGCGAAGATCTTTGGACTGTGGCCCAAACGGGGCACCATCGCACCCGGATCGGTAGCCGACATCGTGGTGTGGGATCCGGACAAGGAACTCACGCTCAACGCCCAGAGCCTCCACATGCGCGTTGACTACAGCCCGTACGAAGGCCGCAAAGTGCGGGGCGCACCCGTCCTGGTGATGTCGCGGGGAAGAGTCATCGTCGAAGGCGAGAGGTACGTAGGCAATCCGGGCGATGGACGCTTCGTGAAACGGGGCCAGCCCGTCTTCTGAGGACCCTCAGCGGCTCGCGGGCTTCGGCGAGACGCCCAACCGCTCGACGACCGCCTCGAGCCGGGGTGCAATGGGCGGCGGCCGAGTTACGGAACGCATGGCGGTCGGAACATCCTTGAGCCCGGTCCCCGTGACGAGCAGTGCCACCCGTTCACTCAGCATCACCATTCCCTCCTCCAGAGCGACGAGGAGACCGGCCAACGCCGCCGCCGCCGCAGGTTCGGCGAAGACGCCCGTCGTTCGAGCCAGCAAGGCAATCGCCTCGATAATAGCATCGTCCGAGACGATCACGCCGCCGCCACCCGATGCCCGGATCACCTTCAGACTGTGTAGTCCGTTGCGAGGCATCTGAACGGTGAGGCTGTCGGCGATGCTGTGAGCGTCGGGAACGAGCGCCGGCACATCCGAACCGCCACGCAACGCTTGCGCAATCCCGGCGGATCCGCCGGGCTGCACCGCAATCAGCCGCGGGACGCGATCCATCAAGCCAGCTCGTTGCAGATCAGTGAACCCTTTGGCCACACCCGCGATAATCACGCCGTCACCGGTGGGAACGAGCACGGCGTCGGGGATCTCGGGCGCCAGCTGGCGAGCGATCTCTAGCGCCGCGGTCTTCTTGCCTTCGATGGTAAACGGATTGAGCGCCGTGTTGCGGTTGTACCACCCGAGTGCCTCGCAGGCCTCGAGACAGAGATCGAAGGCCTGGTCGTAGCTTCCCTCCACGGGAAACACCTCGGCGCCATAACAGAGCAACTGCGCCAGCTTGGCTTCAGGGGCAGCGTGCGGAACGAACGCGACCGCTCGCATGCCCACAGCCGCTGCCACCGCCGCGAGCGCCGTCGCGGCGTTGCCGGTAGAGGCGGTGGCCACCGTGTCACACCCATATTCACGTGCCTTCGCCACCACGAGAAGTGACGCCCGGTCTTTGGTGGAGCCGCTTGGGTTCCGGGTATCGTCTTTCAGCCAGAGCCCGGACATTCCGACGTGCTGCCGCAAACCGGGGGCTTCGAGCAGTGGCGTGTCACCCACCGCAAGCGGCGCAAGGGAACCGGGAGAGCCGAGCGGTAGAAAGGCTGTGAGAAACTGTCCGCTCGACGACGGTGCCGCTGGCCACTCGGTCGGTAGCTCCTCGAGTACCACCTCGAGCACGCCGCGGGTCACACCACCCGGCTGCTGCTTGTTGGCGCACGCGGGGCAGACGAGGCGGACCTCGCGCTCGCCATACGTGGCGCTGCACTCAGTACAACGAAAACTGAAGGAAGCCATGGCTGGCGACAGGGGGATCGCAGGGGGAGGTCGAGCCAAAGAGACGCTTGGTCGCGGGCGCCTCGGGCCCCGCGTCTCCAGACATCTCGGACTCGTTTCGATGCCACAGGGCGGTGCGTCCGCGACCACGGCGTCTCGAAGGCGCGACCTCCCCTGCGATCACTTGGTCGTGCACTCAATCACCATCATTGCTAGAGCGTCAGCGCCAGGAGCCCCTTCTGCACATGCAGGCGATTCTCGGCCTCATCGTACACCACGGACTGCGGTCCGTCGATCACCTCGTCGGTGACCTCGCGGCCACGGTCGGCCGGCAGTGGATGCATGTAGATCGCGTCCTTGTTGCCAAGGGCCATGTGTCTCGCCTCACACCGCCAGGTCGGGTACTTCTCTATCATTCGTAACCCCTCGGACACATCCATCGTCGTGACCAGCGGCCCCCACGACTTGGGGATGACGGCATCGGCATTCTCGAACGCATCTTCGAAGCGGTGGGTGATCTCGAATCTCGCGCCCGATGCTTCGGCATTGGCCTTGGCCTGTGCCTCGATCTCGGGCATGAGCTTGAACTCGGGCGGATAGGCCAGGGTCACGTCGATGCCGAAGCGTGGCATCATGAGAATGAGACTCTGGGGAACCGAAATGGGCCGCACGTAGTTGGGGGCGCTGGTCCACGCCACCCCGAGCTTGAGCCCTCTGGTACCACCGAACTTCTCTCTGATGGTGAGATAGTCAGCGAGAATCTGGCACGGGTGGTAGATGTCACACTGCATGTTGATCACGGGAATGCTGGCATGCTGCGCGACCTCCGTCAGGTACCCGTTCCCTTCGCCGTGAGCACAGTGGCGGATGGCAATTCCGTCCCCGTAACGGGACAGCACGTTGGCCGTATCCCGGGCATTCTCGCCGTGACTGATCTGCATCTTGTCGGGGGAGAGATAGATGCCGTGTCCGCCGAGCTGGGTCATGCCAGTTTCGAACGAGTTCCGCGTGCGCGTAGAGGCATCGAAGAAAATCATATACAGCGTCTTCGCCGCGAGGAGCGGTGTCGGTCGCCCCTCGGCCTTGGCCGCCTTGAGCTCGACTGCCGTGGCAAAGAGCGCCTCCAGCTCCGCGATAGTCCAGTCCTGGGTCGTGATGAAGTCCCTTCCCTCGAGGTTGGTCGGCATTAGCCGCTTCGCACCCTGTGGTCACCGGCAGCCAGCAGCTCGTCCTTGTGAGCAACCAGGGAATCGGGGATCAGGCTATACACGGCGATCGCCCGTACCAGATCCTCCACCGCGACCCATTCTTCCGTGGTGTGTGCCAGCTCTTCCAACCCCGGTGCAAAACCCACCGTGGGGATCCCGTGGCGGCCCATGCTCGCGACTCCGTTGGTGGAAAAGGACCAACGCGAGATGGCAGGTGGCTTCCCGAGGACGGCGGAGACGGCGTCGGCGACTCCCCGCACCAGCGCATGCTCCTCGGGTAGCACCCAGGTGGGATAGTACTTCTCCTGCTTGGCTTCCTCGCCCCGCCAACTCGTTGCCTCGTACTGGAGCACTCCGACCTCCGCGTCGCCTAGGTGCGGGAGCGCACGCAGTTCTTCGAGCACGCCCTTCACAGTCTCTCCAGCCGTCATCCGGCGGTCGACGGTGATCCGAGCGCTATCCGGCACGGCGTTGAGCGAGGGCGTGGTACACTCGATGGACGACACGACTACCGTGCCCTTGCCCAAGAAGGCGTCGTCGGGCAGTCGATCGTTGAGGGCGGCGATGTCCTGGATTATGGGCGCGATCTTGTACAGGGCGTTCACGCCCCGCTCCGGATGAGCCGCGTGAGCGGACACGCCGCGGGTGGCAATGGTGGCCTCCACACGACCCCGCTGGCCACGATAGACGTTGAGGTCGGTGGGCTCACCTAGTACCACCACGTCCGGCCTGATCCCTTCTTTCTCGATGAGATGCAAGAGGCAGTACCCGTCGCAGTCTTCTTCCATCACCGTGGCCGACAGGTAGACCGTGACGCTGTCCGGTACTCCGCGCTCGCTCAGCAGTCTCGCGGCGTACGCCATGCAGGCCACCGCGGGCAACTCATCGACGGCCCCCCTGCCCCAGATCTTCCCTGCCTCGTATTTCCCTTCGAACGGGTCGTGCGTCCACGCTGTGGGATCGCCTACTCCCACACAATCAAAATGACCGTCCATCAGAATCTTGAGAGGTCCGCCCCCAACTCTCGCGATGACGTTGCCCAGGCGGTCGAAGAAGACGTCGTCGAATCCGAGCCGTTCGTACTCCTTGTAAATCCGCTCGGCCCTCTCGGCTTCTTGCAGGCTCTCCGCCGGGATGGAAATCATGTCACGCAGAAACCGCACGACGTCGGCCTCGTAGCGCCGTGCAGCTGCCAGGGCGTCCGCACCTCGCTGCGTCATTGAGTGCTCCTCCTCAGCGCCTGGCCGCGCCCGTATCGGTGGTCTGTGCTTGCTTCATCTGCTCGAGCACTCCAGTCTCGCGATTGAAGGCTACGATCTGTTCGTCCCAGTGCGGAAGCTGATTGGTGAGATCGTGCCAGAAGGAAGGGCTCCACAGGGCGTCGAGCTCCTCTGCAGTCTTCCCCTGCTGCTCGACCCACGTGAAGTACTTGAGATTGTGGATCTGCTTCCGATCGAGAAATGACAGCTCTCGCACGTGATCGGTCGAGGTGCCCAGCAAGTACCGCTCAAAATCCACTGTCGCAGTAAGCTCGCCGTAGGGTCCCCGTTCCGCTTCCAGCTCCGCAAGACGTGTGTGATACAGTTCGACTGAATCAGTGAAAGAGGTGAACAGCATATCATGTTCGTCCATCTCGAAGTACGCGGCCGTCTTCACGGCTGCCACGAGATTGCAGATCGAAGAGATGCCAAGGAGTGGAACGTGTGAAACGACCTCCTCACCGATTCCGTAGCCTGTGAGGACTGCCCGGCCCTCGGGGTTATTGAACAGCCGCAGGAGACGCATCGTCGCCTCGTCATCGATCGCGGCGACGAAGTCGGTGTTGCGAACATTGTGGATCCAAGGAATGTGCTTGTCGCCGATCCCCTCTATCCGGTGCGCGCCGTATCCCGCCAGCAAGAGGGTGGGACACTGCAATGCCTCGGCGGCAGTGATGACGATGCCTGGATGGCCTAGTTTCAAGAAATCACCCGTCGCCAGTGTGCCGGCCGATCCCGTTGCGCCGACCCAGCTCGCGACGCGATCTCCCGGTCGACCAATGCGGCCGAAGACGGACTCGACAGCCGGTCCGGTTACGCCGTAATGCCATAGATAATTGCCGAACTCTTCAAACTGGTTGAAGATCACCGCATCGGGCTGGGTTTCCCGGATTTCCCAGCACGCGTCGAAGATCTCCTTGACGTTGCTCTCTGATCCTGGGGTCGCGATGATCTCCGCGCCGATGCTCTCCAGCCACTCGAAGCGCTCCCGACTCATTCCTTCGGGCAGGATCGCCACGGCTCGACACCCGAGAAGCGCGCTGTCGAACGCGCCACCGCGGCAGTAGTTCCCCGTCGATGGCCAAACCGCGCGGTGGCGCGTGGGATCGAACTCGCCGCTCACCAGGCGGGGGACCAAACAACCGAATGCGGCTCCCACCTTGTGCGCACCGGTCGGGAAGTGCTTACCCACCAGACCGACGATTCGGGCTCGCACGCCAGTGAGCTCCGACGGCAGCTCGAGAGCATTCACCTCCCCGAACCCACCGGTGCGGGGATCGTTGTGCCAGGTGATACGGAACAGGTTCAGAGGATCGACCGCCTGCATGTCGATGGATGGGAGCGCCCTGCGGATTGCGGCATCCACCTGCCGCGGATCGCGCATTTCCCTAAAGGTCGGTATGACGATGCCGCGTTCGCGACACCGCTCCACCGCACGCTGCCTGTTTTCGTCTCGTGTCGTCGGTTTCACCCGACTCTCCTCCTTACAACGAACGATTCTCCAAGATGCGGCATGACAAGAGGAAGGGTCCGGGCCCCGCATAACGTTCGCCGCCGGTCGACGATCCCTCCATTAGTCCCCGAGGAAGCTAGATCCCCACGGCAATGCCGCAATGCGATTCCAGAGCGCCGGCGCCAACTCTCCCGCGCGGGCGGCCAGTCGTTGGGTGTCGAGCGTAGTGTGCGTGAAGTTCTCGAAGACCACTCGACCCCTGGCCACGGTGTGTCGCACCGGATACTCCGTGGCGCCGTACACCAGATGGCTAAAGAGATTCTGTGGGCCGATGGGCGTTGGCGGCTGGGCGTCGAGCGCAATGATGTCTGCCGGAGCACCGGCGACTAGCTCGCCGAGCTTCGGCTCGTCGAAGAACCGACGCGCCGTGAGCACGTTGTTCGCTAGGAGATCGGGCAAGACCTCGAACCCGGCCCCGGGATCTCCTCGGGAAGCGCGGTGAGCGAGAAACGCAGCCCGCAACGCTCGGAGCATCGACGACGACATACCGTCTGTCCCAAGCCCCACCCGGCAGCCCTGTTGCGCAACCTCGACTACGTCGAGGTATCCCACACCGTTGTTGGCGTTCGATTCGGGATTATGGATGACGATGCCGTCTTGCGCGGCGATGGTTTGGTATTCCTGTGGTTGCAGATGAATCCCATGGGCGAGTAAGCACCGGTCGTCGAGAAGACCGAACTCCACGAGCCGCTCCACGGGCCCCCTGCCAAAGGCTTCCTGGGACGCCGCAATGTCGACGGGATCTTCGGCGACGTGAATGTGACATCCGGTGGAGGCTGCTCTGCGGTCGGCGGCCATCGCGAGCGTCTCGTCTCGCACCGTGAAGCTGGCATGGAGGCCGACAGTGCCGCGAATCCGCGGGTCGCTCCTCCGCGCCTCAATGAAGTCGAGGTTCTCGTCGAGCCCGGCAATTGCGTCCCCGTGCCCGTTCCGATCGGTGACTTCGTAGCACAGCACCGCCGGGAGGCCGGAATTCTCCAATACGTCGGCGATAACGTCCAGGCTCCCGGCAATGCACGACGGGGAGGCATGGTGGTCGAAGACCGTGGTGCAGCCCCACCGGATACAGTCCGCCGCCGAGAGCTCCGCAGAGATCCGCACCGTCTCCGCGTCCAGCGCCCGATCCAGTCGCCACCACAGGCGGTCGAGTACCTCGGCAAAGTTGCTCATCGTGGCACCCGGATCGAAGCCTCGAGCCAACGCCGAATAGAAGTGATGATGGAGATTGACGAACCCCGGCATGATGAGGCCGCCGTGGGCATCGAGAAAGCGCGCCTCGGGAAACGCGTTTCGCATCTCGCTCTCCGCCCCCACTCCGACGATCCGCTCCCCCTTCCACGCCACCGCGCCGGTCGGGACGATTTCCGGATCCGAGAAGCCGGTGACCACCACACCGTTTCCCAGAATCGAGGCGTCAATCATCGTGGCGTCCCGGATTGACCATGTTGGGCACCTCGGCCGAGAAAATCGAATCCCATACCGTTCTGAGTCGCCAGATCTGCGCCGTGTCGAACGCGGCAGTCTCGCCGGACACCTCCCCCCCTGTGACACCGAAGGGCTCCCAGCGGAGATCGAGTGCCAGACCATCGCCTTTGAGCGTGGCGTGGTCGTCGTCCCCATCGCGGACGAGCTGGAGCTCCGCACCATTGAGTCGCGCGTGAAGCACGTTGTCGTCCCGCCAAAAACCATCCACACCAGGTGATGCGTCGTAATCAGCGCGATTCAAGAAGACCCGTTCCTTCACGCGGAAGGGTGCCCCTACCTCGGGGCAGTAGACCTCGCAGTTGGAGCACTCGTTACAGGCGCCGCTCAACATGGCCAGCTGATGCGCTTCGCGGATCGAGAAGCCGACGCCTTCCTTTCGCCCCAGCGTACCGTCTGCCTGCCGGTAGAGTGCTTCAGTTGCAGTGGCCAGCGGCTCCACCTCGTACGCGAAGATCGCATCGTTCGGACAGGCCGAAATGCACAGATCACAGTTGATGCAATCATAGAGCGCAAGTCGGCTGTCGATCCGACGTGGTGTCTTGGCGTTCGACCGGGCGTGATACCGCGCCTCCTCGGCCAGCGGCGGCACGATGTCCCGACCGTTCAAGCGCCCGGCGATGCGTGTAGCCATCAACACGAGGGGCTCGGCGTCGATGCCGAGCGTTGCGCCGGCTTCGCGGACCAGCCGCGGCAGGTTGTCTGGATCACGTGTCGCGATGTTCGAAATGCGCTCACCTTCCCGCTCCCACAGACCGGTCCCGCCCCTTACGCCTTCCAGCGCCTCCCGGACCGCCTCGGCCCCGTGACCGTACGCGGCGAGCACATACGCCTCGCGACTCGTCACGCCTACCTGCTGCATTTTCCGCGCGAGGGAGCGGAGGTAGCTGGGAAGCCGGCCGTACCCTCCCTGCCGTAGGAGATCGGTGCATGTGGTGACCGGCACCATCCCGCAGGCCACCGCTCCGGGGAAGTTCTTCGCGTCGACGCCGGCGGAAAACGAGACCGGGAACTCGAAGCCGAGGTCCTCGCGGAAGCGCTGCATGAGATTCATCGAGATGACGTGGAGCGGGGGACCCGAAACGTACATGTACGGGTCCTGCTGTGTCGGGAAGTACTCCGCGTTATTGGCCACCACCAGCGTGTTGGTGAACTTGGCCCCGATGGCGGACCCTCGTTCCTCTGCAAGCGAGCGCAGCCCACGCAGGATTTCGAGCGCATCGTCGTACATGAGATCCTGCTCGAATGCCTCTCGCCGCAACTCCAGATCGTGATAGCCCAGCCGACCGACGAGGAGCTCTCGGACCGCGTCGTAACCCAAGAGGGTCGGGTTCAACTTGATGATTGTGTGCAGGCCGAGGTCGGCGATGAGGTAGCGGGCTATGGCCTCGATCTGATCTGCCGGACACCCATGAAAGGTGGAGAGCGTAACGCAGTCCGATACCGACTCCGGAAGCTCGAGGTCGCGATACTCGCTGAGGTCACCGGTAAGCTGATCGCGCAGGGCGTCGAGTATCGATCCCGGTTCTTTCAGTGTACGGATGAACCCGGTCACCTTCTCGGTGCGGATACCGTTCAGATCGTAACCGACGCTGATGTCGAACACCGTGTCGAAACCGGTGTCGCCGCCAAAAAGCCCGAATCCCCTCGAGTGCTTCAGGATCTCGATCAAGTAGACCGCTTTGGCATACTCCATGATGGACTCGGATACCAGCAACTCCTGCGACCACTCCACGTTGTAGCCGATGTTGGGCACGTGAATACACGGGCGTGGGATCTCGAGCCGGTCGTTCACCTGCACCGTCTTGAGCTCGATAATGCGGCTTCCGGCAAGCCAGGAGAGCACGATGTTCTGCGCCAACTGAGTATGAGGGCCAGCTGCCGGTCCCACCGGCGTAGATGCTGGTCGCCGGAAATGCCACGCACCGTAATCCAGCGATCCGTCCGGAATGAACCATTTACGCGCTGGAAGATCGAAGATCGATTGGCTGGCGGCGACCTCGCTCCGCATACGGCGCACGAGATCGGGGAATGGAACCGGGACGAGTACTGTCACGAGACGGGCATGGAAGCGTCGCTCACCCGGCCTTTGCGGCCACCCGCCGTGACTTCGGCATCGAGGGTTGGGCGGCCGGCGCATCAATCATCGGAAGTCGGAAGCGACGTACGCCATCATGGGCGTGGAGCGCGCTCGCGACGGCAGCCGCCGTCGGCACGAGACCGATCTCGCCCACGCCTTTCGAGCCGTATCCGCCGATCTCGTCCGGAACCTCCACCAGGATCACGTCGATCTGCGGCGTGTCCTTCGCCTTCAGAATGCCGAGGTCTTTGAGGAGTAGCGACTCCGGGTGCCCATCGGCGCACGGGAGATCCTCCGAGAGGGCATAGCCGAGCCCCATATGAATCGACCCTTCGATCTGTCCAGCGCAGAGGAGAGGATTGATGGCCCGGCCGACATCGTGGGCGGCCACCACTCGCTCGAGGCGCCCGTCGTCGTCGAGGATCACCACTTGAGTGGCGTAGCTAAACGTCATGTGCGTTTTGGGATGGTCGCTGACCTCACCGGGTTTGGTGGTGATATCGCAAACATACTCACCCAAGTACTCCTTCCCTTCGAGCTCGGAAAGCGATCGATCCGCGAGGTCCGCTGCCAGCTTCTGAGCGGCGAGCCGGCCGGCCGCGCTGCTCAGGGCCGTCGCCCGGGAGGCGGTGGTCATGCCGCAGACTACTGCCGGATGACTGCCCGTCCGCACCGTCATGATTTCCGGATCGAGTCCGGTCTCCTCGCACACCACTTGTCGAAGCACCGTGAACAAGCCCTGCCCCATCTCGGTGTAGCCTGTGAAGATCTCCACATGCTCCCGGGAGAGGACGCGGATCATGACCCGCCCGGAGTCGTCCATCCCGTTCCCGATACCTGTGTTCTTGATACCGCAAGCGATCCCAGCGTACTTGGCGTTCCGATAGACGTCCTTCACCGTTTCCAGGGTCTGCCGGATGCCACAGCTACCGGTCATCCGCTGGCCCGTGGCAAACTCGTCACCGACTCCGAGGATGTTACGCTCCCGGATCGCGTACCCGTCGACGCCCACGCGCTCACCCAGGAGATCCATCATCCCTTCGATGGCAAAGGCGGCTTGGTTCGCGCCGAACCCCCGCATGGCGCCGCACGGAGGGTTGTTGGTGTAGACCGTCTTCGCCTCGATGTCCACATTGGGCACGTGATACGGACCGCAGGAGTGGCCAGCCGCTCGCTCCAAGACTTTCATTCCCACCGAAGCGTACGCGCCAGTGTCACCGATGATGCGGGCGCGCACCGCCTTCAGTTTCCCCTCGGCATCTGCGCCGAGCGTGTAGTGCAGCATGACGGGATGTCGTTTGGGATGGATCCGGATGGACTGCTCCCGCGTGAGCACGGTCTTGACAGGGCGCGCAAGCCACATGGCGGCAACGGCCGTCTGCGCCTGGATGGCGAGGTCTTCCTTGCCGCCGAACGCACCGCCGTTCGTGACGAGCTCGACGTCGACGCGCGAAGATTCAATCCCGAGAACCTCCGCGATCTGCTGTTGATCGTCGTGCACGCCCTGCCCCTGTGAGAAAACCCGGAGTCCCTCGCCATGGGGCACGACGAGACATGCTTCCGGCTCGAGGTACGCGTGCTCGACGCGCTGCGTCTCGAAGGTTTCGTCGATGATGTGCTCAGCTTCCGCCAGCGCGGCATCGACGTCTCCGCGGGAGAACCCGCAGACTTCGAGGAGGTTGCCCGATTCGTGCACCGCGGGCGAGTCGACCTCGAGGGCTGCGACGGGGTCGGTCACGGGATCGAGCACTTCGTATCGTGTTTGGACAGCCTCGGCGGCCTGGCGGGCGTGGAACATCGTATCGGCCACGACGAGAGCGATCACATCACCGACACAGTGGGTGATCTCTCCCTCCGCCACGAACACAGGCCAGTCCTTCACGATGAGACCGACGTGGCGCGCAGCCGGTACGTCCTCGGCGGTGAATACACGCTCGACACCCGGATTCGCCGAGGCCCGACCCGTATCGATCTCGAGCACTCGAGCCCGTGGGTGCTCGCTGAGAACCACGGCACCGTGGAGCATGCCTTCGACCTGCAGGTCCGCAACGTAATCCTTCTCTCCCATCGCATGCTCGACGCCACGGTAGCGGGCGCTGCTCCCCCCGATCCCGTTGCCGGTAGGGCCGCCTTTCGGGAGCAGCACCCGGCTGAGCCCGAAGTCCTCTCCAAAAAAATGCGGACGGCGCGGCTCCGACCGTGGGAAGATGCCGCCGTTGTCCCAGGCCTCACCCGCGGTCTGAATGGCGTCGAGGATGCGTTGATAGCCAGTGCAGCGGCACAGATGTCCGGAGAGGGCCTTGGCCGCGGCATCTCGGTCGGCGGCCTTGCCGTTCGCGAGCAGAGACGCGGCCCGCACGACGATGCCAGGGATACAGTAACCGCACTGAATGGCACCCTCGCGAACAAAAGCCTCGGAGAGCACCCGCCGTTGCTCCTCTGGAACGCCCTCGAGGGTCACAATCTCCCG